>JAZSKK010000020.1:0-3413 GCA_045534795.1 Clostridia bacterium
ACAGCTTCGCCAATATTAATCTTACCTGAAACCGCAAGGTTGGAACCGTAACACTTAGCGCAAACACCAACAGGAAGTTCGCACTTAAGTACAGAACGAATCTTAACAGATTCAATACCTGCAGCAACGATTTTGCCTGCATCTGCAAGAGTCATAAGTTCGCCTTTAGCAACAATAATTTCACCTGTTGAAGGATCAACAACATCTTCAGCTGTATATCTGCCTTCAAGACGGTCTTCAAGTTTTTCAATCATTTCATTACCGTCTTTAATTGCGGTAATAGTAATATATTCTTCAGTACCGCAATCTTCTGCACGGATAATAAGGTCCTGAGGTACGTCAGCAAAACGACGTGTCATATAACCTGAGTCAGCAGTTCTAAGAGCTGTATCCGCAAGACCTTTACGAGCACCGTGAGTAGAAATAAAGTATTCCAAAACATTAAGACCTTCACGGAAGTTAGCACGGATAGGAATTTCCACCGCACGACCTGACGTATAAGCCATAAGACCACGCATAGCAGCAAGCTGACGAATCTGGTTGACACTACCACGGGCACCGGAATCAGCCATCATAAAGATTGGGTTGTACTGGTCAAGCTTGCTCATAAGAGCATTTGTTACCTTTGTACTTGTATCATTCCAGGTATTGATAACCTGAACATAACGTTCATCATCAGTCATAAGACCGCGTCTGTACTGCTTTGTAATCTTTTCGATAGTTTCTTCTGCTTCTGCAAGGTACTGAGCTTTTTCTTCAGGAATTTCAATATCGCTAACGGAAATTGTAATAGCACCCTTTGTAGAATATTTAAAGCCAAGAGCCTTAAGGTTGTCCAAAACCTCTGCAGTCTTTGTCATATCATAAACAGCAATACATTTATCAATTATCTTACCAAGCATCTTTTTACCAACAAGATTTCTGTCAGTAATTATATAATATTTAGCAATTCTGTTGCCGTCTGCATCAACTATTACCTTTTTGCAATATTCTTCTGCTGTCTTATAAACCTTAGGATTTTCTCCACTTGCAACCTTTAGTTCATATTCAGCAAGCTTTTTAGCTTCCGCATCTGTTGCAGGTCTTGTCTTAACATCAATTTCGTAATCAAGAACATTTTCAATCTTTGTTCTGTCAACAAAACCAAGGTTTTGAGGGACAACATTGTTAAATATAATTCTACCGCATGTTGTCTGGATAATACCTGAAACTTCCTTACCCTCAAACATTGCAGTCTTTCTTACTTTAATAATAGAATGCAAGCTGATTGCTTTAGCATTATAAGCAAGCAATACCTCATCCTCTGATGCAAATACCTTGCCTTCGCCAGGTTCACCGTGCTTATAAAGGTTAAGGTAATAAGAACCAAGTACCATATCCTGTGTAGGAACAGTTACAGGACGACCATCCTGTGGTTTTAGTAAGTTGTTTGCAGAAAGCATCAAGAATCTTGCTTCTGCCTGTGCTTCAACTGATAATGGTACGTGAACAGCCATCTGGTCACCGTCGAAGTCAGCATTAAACGCTGTACATACCAACGGATGAAGTTTCAATGCTCTGCCCTCTACCAAAACTGGTTCAAACGCCTGAATACCAAGTCTGTGAAGTGTAGGAGCACGGTTTAAGAATACCGGATGCTCTTTAATTACCTCTTCAAGCACATCCCAGATTTCAGGACGAAGTCTTTCAACCATTCTTTTAGCAGATTTTATATTATGAGCAGTACCGTCATTAACAAGCTTTTTCATTACAAAAAACTTGAATAATTCGATAGCCATTTCCTTAGGCAAACCACACTGGTAAATCTTAAGTTCAGGACCAACTACAATAACTGAACGTCCTGAATAGTCAACACGTTTACCAAGCAAGTTCTGTCTGAAACGACCCTGCTTACCCTTAAGCATATCGGAAAGTGACTTAAGAGGTCTGTTTCCTGGGCCTGTTACAGGTCTGCCGCGACGGCCGTTATCAATAAGTGCGTCAACAGCTTCCTGAAGCATACGTTTTTCATTACGTACAATAATTTCAGGTGCACCAAGTTCCAAAAGTCTCTTAAGACGATTGTTTCTGTTAATAACTCTTCTGTACAGGTCATTAAGGTCACTTGTTGCAAATCTGCCACCATCAAGCTGAACCATAGGTCTGATTTCAGGCGGAATAACAGGAACAACTTCCATAATCATCCATTCAGGCTTGTTATTGCTGTTTTTAAATGATTCAACAACCTCAAGTCTTTTTATAATTTTAACCTTTTTCTGACCAACAGAATCAGCCAATTCTTCACGCAACTCATCAGCAAGTGCATTGATATCAATTTCCTGAAGTAATTCACGAATTGCTTCAGCGCCCATACCTGCACGGAATCTGTCGCCATATCTTTCGTAAGCTTCCTTATATTCTTTTTCAGTAAGAACCTGCTTCTTTTCAAGCAAAGTCTTACCTGGGTCTATTACTATATATGAAGCAAAATACAATACTTTTTCAAGGATTCTTGGTGAAATATCAAGGATAAGACCCATTCTGCTTGGGATACCCTTAAAGTACCAGATGTGTGATACAGGGGCAGCAAGCTCTATGTGACCCATTCTTTCACGACGAACCTTTGATTTTGTTACTTCAACACCACATTTGTCGCAGACAATACCCTTGTAACGGATTTTCTTATACTTTCCGCAATGACATTCCCAGTCCTTTGTTGGACCGAATATGCGTTCGCAAAAAAGACCGTCCCTTTCAGGCTTAAGTGTTCTGTAATTTATAGTTTCGGGCTTTTTAACCTCTCCGCGAGACCATTCGCGAATTTTATCAGGTGATGCAAGTCCTATTTGTATTGCTTCGAAATTATTAAATTCTAGCAAAATGTTCAACTCCTTCTTTAATATTTGGATTTTTATTCATGTGCCTTAATTACTCATCATCTTCCAAATCCAAATTATCAATACCGGTTTCCAAATCAAATTCTTCTTCCTCTTCGGCAGCATTGTTATCTGTTTCAGCAAAAATCTGATTAACAATGTCATCCTCGATGGTATAAGAACCTCCGCTTACAAATTTTTCGCTTTCATCCTGACCTTGCATTTCAGCATCAAGGTTCATTGGTTTTGGCAAATAATCATCTTCCTCATCAACGCTTTCACGTATCGGAATTTCTTCCATATTCTCATCAAGAACCTTAACATCAAGCATCAAGCTCTGAAGTTCCTTAATAAGAACCTTAAATGATTCCGGAACACCCGGTGTAGGAATATTTTCACCCTTAACGATAGCTTCGTATGTCTTAACACGTCCTACAACGTCATCAGATGTAACTGTAAGGATTTCCTGCAATGTATTTGCAGCACCATAAGCTTCCAAAGCCCAAACTTCCATTTCACCGAATCTCTGTCCACCGAATTGAGCTTTAGCACGCAAAG
>JAZSKK010000126.1:0-2214 GCA_045534795.1 Clostridia bacterium
TAAAATTCATAATATATGCCGGTTGTGTAATTGTTTGCACAATATTGCCGTTTTTATCTATCAGCTGTGCCTTAAATTCATAAATATGAGGTTTAAGCGGCCATGACAAAACAGGTGTTTGCGGATTGATTGCAAAGCAACCATCACTTGCGTCAACTGTTTTTGTCACAGTTTCGCAATCATCACTAACAGAACAGTTTATCTTATATCCCCACATTTCACCAGCAATATCCGATACCACATCAAAGCCCTTTCCGTTTGAGGTAATAACAAACGGATTCATATGTACTTCCTGCTTTTTAAATACATAAACATTTCGCCATATTCCGCCTGCTTTAAGGGATGAACCATATCCTATGGGCCATCTTTTATATCTTGGACTGATAGAAAACACGTCATCACAATTTTCGGGCAAAAGTTCAAGTGAAGCCTTGTCGGTTACATTTACAGTGATAACGTTATCTCCGTCCCCAAGCTGTAATTCAACCATAAACGGCTTATGTGCACCAATGTTTTCTGCAACCTTAACGCCATTTATATATACCTCGCAATATGCACTGACACCCTCAAACTTCAGCATATATCCATTGTATGTGCTTCCGTCAATGTGTTTTTCGTAAACACCTGTACCTTGTGGTTCCAAAGGCTTTGGTTCCTCGTAAGTCCACCCCTCGGAATTCCAGCTGTGCGGAAGATTTACGTTCACAAAGCTTTCACTGTCAGGTGCTTTAAACTTCCATTCACTATTAAATAAACTCATTAAAGAATCCGTAAACAGTTCTTTCACAACAATCACCCTTTATTTTACTCAATAATATGCAAATCGGGTGCCATTATAAAACAATATAATGACACCCGAGCATATACTTTAACCGCCATACCTATGGCTTCGTTGCGTTTATTGCTGATTTACATTATGAGCAATTTGCTTCATAATATTAACATATTTAATATCGGGAGCAACAAATGTACCATACAAGTAGTATGTTGTAGCATTACTTGGAGTTACCTGACATCCAACATTGGTGTCTGCAGGTGGCATAAATGTGCTTTTGTAAATACTTTCTCCCGTCAAAGCTTCAAACCACATTGCACTTGAAAGGTATCTTGCAATTGGTGTAAGGTGGAAGCCGTCACGGTTAAGCTTAATCATACCTGCATTTTTCTGTTCGTCACTCATTACGCCGTAGCCATAAACATAGGATTTGTTGTTCTGGTCATTTACATACAAATCACCCAAAGCGGTATATCCTTCAGCATAATAAGTTGCACCAAATACATTCAGTCCGTTTTCATCAACATAGTCGCGGGCCGTAGCTATTGCTGTGCCAACAGGAACAACCTCAACCTCATAATCAAGACCAAGTCTTTCTTCAATATTATCAGCAAGCTGCTCGTTCTTTGAGCTTAAATATTCATCTGTTGTATCCTGCAATTCTTCAGTAAGCATTTTACCGTATCCTATTTCTATTGACCATATCATATTAAGCTTTAATACAGATTCAGGTGTCAGACCATAAACATATTCTGCAAGGTCTACGCCTTTTTCCCATATACTTTCCTTTGCTTCTGATGAAATTCCGCCTATATAATTTTGAAGTATAACTACATCCCAGTTATAATCTGCATCTGTAAGTATAGAATTCAAAGATACATTTGTTTTTGCTGCAGCTCCGCCAAAATTGTTAACATATAACGTCAGGACTCCGTTTTCTCTGTTATTGTAATGCTATTAGAGATTTTTCCGCCGCTGTACGCAAGACCCAAATTAATGTCTATATCGTATTCTTCAGCAATATCTCTTAAATAGAACAAAGTATCACGTGAAAAACTGTTACCTACAATCAAGACCTCAAGGGATTTCTGATATTCCAGCGAAACAGATTCCGCAATTGGCTTATAATCCGTATCCCAGAAGAAAATCTTTAATTTACCGTCAATATCTTTGGTTTCATAATTTATGCTGATAGTACCTGTTTTTGTTTCCGAAGTTGCCTTGTCTACAAGCTTGCCGTTCTCATCATACTGTGCAACATAAATGTTTGCAGGCACATCTGAATAGCCGATTACCGACATTGTACCTGTTGTAAACTGTGTATCACTGTATTTTGCAGTTCCGCTGTATGTCAAGCTTCCGTGTACCTTGGCAGTAATTGTACAGTACTCAAAAATATCATAAGAATTCTGACAAACTATAATTGTTCCGTCTGTTAC
>JAZSKK010000206.1:0-3370 GCA_045534795.1 Clostridia bacterium
TCCTAAGACCGCTTGGCCTCCGACTTTTGTTCTTCCTTCTTTAAGTGTTGCGGCACGGGGCATCGTCTTTTTCTCACCATTTACATAGGCGTATTTTTTGCCTATAAAAAATTCAATTTTGCTATAGCCTTTTATAGTAACCTTTTTTTGTCTGTCATCCCATTCTATATCGGTAACACCCATTGTATTGCATATTGCACGTACAGGGACAAAGGTTGTTCCTCCTTCAATATAGGCACTCCTGTCTGTGCAAATCTCCCTTTCATTAACATAAATACTGATTGGTACGCTGTTGTCCGCATAAATATTGAATGCAAATATTCCGCAGGCTGTAAAAAAAGCCGTAACAACAGCCAAAAGCTTGTAAAACATAATCTTCTCCTTTCCTGTATTTTATGTTAATTTACTACAGAATTGTATCATATTATGTAAACCTTCGCAAGCTGAAATATATGGAAAAAGGCTTCCGCCTAACGCGAAAGCCCTTTCTTTATGCTGTTGTTTTTTCTTTTATCCTTATTTCCTCATCATAATCAATAGTATATTCTCTGAATTTTGCTATTTCTCCCCGTATTACACCATCTGCTATGACGTCCTCAACCATACTTTGTATTTTGCGTCTTAAAGGTCTTGCACCATATTTTACATCATACGCCTTGTCTGCAATTTCCTTTACCACGCTTTCAGAAAATTCCACATAAATATTATTTGACATAAGCCTTTGAGAAAGGTCTTCAAGCATTTTAGATGCAATTTTTGAAATATCCTCTTTAGTCAGCACGTTAAATACTATTATGGAATCTACTCTGTTTACAAATTCAGGCTTTAGGCTCCGTTTAAGAGAGGCTTTAATATCATTTTTCATAGAGTCTGTACCGTTTAAATTATCAAAGCCCACAGTCTTTTTATTAAGAATTTCGTAAGCACCTACATTTGTGGTCATAATAATAACAGTGTTTTTAAAATCCACCTTCCTGCCTTGTGAATCGGTCATAAAGCCATCCTCAAGCACCTGCAAAAGAATATTTAAAACATCAGGATGTGCCTTTTCGATTTCATCAAACAGCACCACACTGTACGGCTTTCTCCTTACCATTTCCGTAAGCTTTCCGCCATTGTCATATCCCACATATCCAGGGGGTGCCCCCATAAGTTTGGACACGGAATGTTGTTCCATATATTCGCTCATATCAATTCTTATCAGCGACCTTTCATCACCAAAAACTGTACTGGTCAACAATCTTGCAAGCTCTGTTTTGCCCACTCCGCTTGGGCCTGCAAATATAAATGACCCTACAGGTCGGTCCGGATTTTTAATACCTGCTCTACCTCGTTTAATAGCTCTGGAAACCTGGGATATTGCATCATCCTGACCGATAATGTTTTGTTTTAAGGATTCCTCCATATTAATTAAAACACTTTCTTCCCCTGCAGTTAATCTGGTTACAGGGACTCCAATCCACTGCGATAGAATTTCAGCAATATGTTCAGCAGTAAGTTCCAATTCGGGCTGAAGAAGATTACGGTTTTTTCGCATTTGTGATAATTGCTCTTTTAAACCCAACAACCTTGTACGGCATTCAGCCGCCTCATCATAACAGGACTTTTTCAGGTTATGGTCCATTTCCTCTTCGGTTGTTTTAATCTGACTTTTAATATGTGCAATTTCGGAATTTTCCATTCCCGAGCTTATTTTAAGCCTTGACGCAGCCTCATCTACAAGGTCAATCGCCTTGTCTGGCAAAAATCTGTCCTGTATATATCTTGACGAAAGCTTTACTGCGACTTTTAAACTTTCGTCAGTAATTTTTACTCCATGATGCTTTTCATAATATCCTCTTAATCCAACCAATATATTATAGCATTCCTGTTCATTTGGAGGCTCTATCATTATTGGCTGAAAACGGCGTTCCAAAGCCGGGTCCTTTTCAATATGTCGGCGATATTCTTCAATAGTTGTGGCTCCTATAAGCTGTATTTCACCTCTTGCAAGCAATGGCTTTAGTATATTTGCCGCATCTATTGACCCTTCTGCAGCACCTGCACCGATTATTGTATGCAGCTCATCAATAAACAGAACAATATTTTCCGCCTCTATAACCTCGTCAAGTATTCTTTTTAAACGTTCTTCAAATTCTCCACGATATTTTGTCCCCGCTACCATAGATGATAAATCCATAGAAATTAGCCTTTTACCTGACAGATTACCGCTTAACTGACGGTTAAAAATTTTACAGGCTATACCCTCTACTATTGCCGTTTTACCAACACCAGGTTCTCCTATAAGGCAGGGATTGTTTTTGGAACGTCTGGACAATATCTGTACCGCACGTTCTATTTCCTTTTGACGTCCTACAACATTATCAAGCTTACCTTCAGATGCAAGCTTTGTAAGGTCGCGGGAAAATTTGTCTAATGTAGGTGTTTTTTTAGGTTGCTTTGCCTCACTATTCAAAGATGTACAAGCCATTAATGCTTTGTCTTTAAGCCTACCAAAATTTACATTAAGTTTTTTCAGCACCTGCGCAGCAACATTAACTTCATCATCAAGTATTGCAAGGAATATATGCTCTGTACCCACACTTTTTTGCTTCATACGTGTAGATATTTTATAGGAACATTCCAGTATCTCCTTGGTTTTAGGGGTAATCCCCACTACTGAATATTCCTCGGAATAATCCTTTGCTACCATATCCTCTATTGCCGAATACACAAGCTCTTCAGTTATACCCATACCCTGCAATATCTTTGCCGCAACACAATTTTCTTCCTTTAACATACCCAATAAAATATGTTCTGTCCCCACAGCACTCTGCCCCAGCTCCAAAACATATTCTTTTGCGTATATCAATGCCCTTTCCGCACTTTTAGTAAAATTAGTTTCCGAAAACATTATTTCACCCCCACCAAGATTATGGACAAAATTTTTATGCCTTAAAACAAAATTTACGGCATGGGAGCAAGCTCCTATGCCGCATTTGTAAATAAATATTTATATACTTTTGTTCTGGAGCATTTTCCTTGCATTCTCCATAAATTCATCAACAGCTTCCTTACCGCATTTTGATGCAATTTTTTTACATGCCTTTTCAAGACAAGGTGGTCTTGTAGTCATATTATGACAGTCGGAACCTATAAAGTCCGCCACACCGTCTGTTATATACTGCATAGCATCTGATTTACGGAAAAACCCTCCCAGATTATCCACGTTAACCTGAAACAGAAGTTTCATTTTCCTAAGCATACGTATATTTTCCTTTGTAGTAATGCCTGAATATCTTTCTATATGAGCTATAATGATATCCAGTCCATGTCTTGTGGAAATTTTAAACAATTCATCAAAAACCCAAGGGTCCCACTTTCCGTAGGG
>JAZSKK010000022.1:0-2817 GCA_045534795.1 Clostridia bacterium
TATAATACTTAGTGCATCAAATTCTATACCTGCATTTTCAAAACTATTATGAATAATCTCCCTTGCTTCGTTATCAAGAACGCTGTCAACTCCGTCAGCAAAAACCTGTCCGGATAAAACAGATAAAAAAAACATTATAACTAATATAATTCTTTTCATAAAAGCACCTTAAATTAAATCAATGACTGTATTCATCAGATTAAGTAAAATGGGTATTGACAGTGATATAACAAAAACCCTGCCTGCGAACTCTATTTTTTTTGCAACAAGCTTTTCTCCGCATTCCTCTGCAACCGATGAACCAAACTGGGTAATATATGATATTCCCAAAACCTTCAGCAACAGCTTTATATGTTCATCAGATATACCATAACCTGAGTTGAATGTCTTAAACACCGCAACAACATTACCTATATCTACATAAAGCATACCTATTATAATAACACCGGTCAATATAACCGCCGCAAAGCCAAGCTCGGAATTAACCTTTTTAAGCATCAATGAAGCCACTACGCCTATTAATGCTACAAACACAATCTTTATCATAATTCAAAAAGGGATTTGACGGTTTCAAACAACTGACTGACCTTTTGAACAACCAAAATAAGTGCAACCATAAGCCCCGCTAATGATGTCATTATTCCAAGCTCGCTTTTTCCTGCCTGATTAAGCAAATTATGTAAAACCGATGCAATTATGCCAATTGCTGCAATTTTAAAAACCAAATCTATTCCACTGTCCATAACTTCACCGCCTATGCCAAGATTATAGCTATTAAAAACCCGGCTAATACACCTGATGTCCGAAAAAGCTTTACATACTTCTTTTCATCATCAAGTGCCGATTGCAGATTTGATTTTATATTGATTATTGTATTATTAATATTTTTTATTTCATCCTCACGGTCACCGTTGCCGAGCATTGAAAAAAATCTGCTTATTTCTTCTATATCCCTGATATTAAACGAAGATGTATTATCGTTTTCAAGATATGTATTATAGGCTTCATGAAAGGTCACAGATTTTTCACGAACAATTTTAGACACTATTATAATCATATTATGCACAGACTTTGATTTTACATCGCAGGATTTGATAAGTGCGTCGCTTATTATACAGTTAGAAAAGCTGATTTCATTCCTTATTCTTTCAAGTACATTAACAAATGATTTTAATTCCTTTGTTCTGTTGGAATATTTTTCCGAAAAATCGAAGCCTATTTTTGCAGATGATGCCACTATTATAAGAAATCCGAGCATTTTAATCATTATAAGCTACCTCCTCTATTGTACCTATACCGTTTTTATTACTAAGTAAAACTATATTATTAAAATCATTTTTGCATATTCCAAGCCTTTGTACAGTTTTTTCTATATCATTACCGTGAGCAGTTACAATAACATTTACTCCGCAGGAAAATGCCTGACGTATTGCCGAACAATCATCAGACGCTATTTCATCTGTAACTATATATTCAGGTGACATACTTCGCAGTACATATTCTATTCCTATAGCTTTAGGGGCAAGTGATAAAACATCCGTCATATACCCAACATCAAAGCAGGTGTTACCCTTATGTACCCCTGCTATTTCCCCACGCTCGTCCACAATACTTATTTTATTTTCCTTTCCAAGCCTACGGCATATATCACGTAAAATTGTAGTCTTTCCACAACCTGGAGGAGATATAATCAACAGATTTTTTATATTAAAATTCAACTTATCAGAGCATCCTTTTATTTCATTAGCCACCCTTATATTTACAGAATATACATCCTTAACATTATAAATTTTTCTTTCCTTAAAAACTGCCGTTCCGCAAACACCTATCCTATGACCTCCCTCTATTGTAACAAAGCCCTTTTGAAGTTCATCAAGATATGCATAAACCGATAGGTCGCAAAACTTTTTCATAGTGCTTTCAACCTCGGGTTGAGTCATTATATAGTCTAATTTAAAATATGTATTATTTGATTTTATTACAACATTTTTTCCTGACCTTAAGGAAATTTCATTGATGTTTTCCATGCTGATACTGTTTGCAAGCTGTTGCGGTAGCTTTGAATAAATATTTTTCATTTGAAACACCTCTTGACTTTATATTATTATTCATCGGACAAATTTAGAACATAATATTGACATAACATAAAAAAAGGAATATAATTGGCTTATTAAAATGCAGAGTAAAGGTATGTGCGTATAGTGTCAACAGACGGGGAGTTGCTGTTGAACGAATACATTTTTTGTAGCGATACATATCTTGCATCCCGCTGCCTTATACGTGGATTATCACCTATAAAAACTAATCTCCGTAAATGTGCAGAACATTATAAGGAGGTTTTTTTATGCAAAAAAAAGATTCAATATCCGCTTTTTTAGGCTTTAAAAGAATTTTTTACTTTCCTCATCTTACAACCAGGAAGGTGTGTGCTTTAGGGTTACTTATAGCAATAACCATCGTACTTTCAATAATATCAGGATATTTAAGGATAGGTAATTTCAGCAAGCTTTCCATAAGCTTTATATCTGTATTTATTGCTGCATATTGCTTTGGTGGTATTGCAGGAGGTATGGTTGCTGCATTGGCAGACATAATATCCTGCTTTGTTAACCCGGTAGGGCCTTTTTTACCACAGCTTACTGCAATAGAATTTGTATATGGTTTTATATACGGTATCTTTTTTTACAAAACAAACCATAAATTGTACTTCGGCAACATTATAGTATGTGATATCTTTCAATTTGTGGCAAATATGCTTTTAAAAACTGCTGTATTATCATTAGCATTCGGTGCAACCTTCAACACATACTTTATCAC
>JAZSKK010000036.1:0-6979 GCA_045534795.1 Clostridia bacterium
TAAAAGGAGATTTTGTAGATTTTAATTACACATTAATATTAAACTTCGCTGATAACAACAACTTCTGTTACAACGCCCTTGTACATTCTTATAAATACCTTTTCAGGCTGTGCGTCATCATACTTTGTGATATAGCTTGAATCTGCTACTTTAACCTGTGATTTTTCTGTTTTGCTTGCGTCATATACATATACCTTTGCTTCTGAAATATCAAGGTTTGTTTCAGGCATATTGTTTGCAACTACGTTTACAGAGTTTGCAAATTTCTTTGTAACTGTACCGATAATTGTTACCATTTCTGTGCCTTCAACCTCTGTCATAACTTCAACTTCGTTGTTTGCTCTGTCTGCACTGTTAAATAGTACAGTGATTTTGTCAATTTCGCCTTTAGAATTTTTCTGGTACTGGATAATGTCACCTGTCTGCAATACCTGTCCTGATTTCTTCAATGTGTCTGTATCCTTTGCATTAAGTGAAATTTCCTTGCCGTCCTGCAATGCATATAGCTTGTGCACCGCAATACCGTCCTCGTTTGATGCTTCTGCAATTCTCTTAACAACTGCGATAGATGAATCTGCATTTACAACACCTGTTGAGTTTTTAACTATTATTACGCTTGCAGTCAAATCCTCTGTAAGGTTGTATATTTCCACATCATAAGTTGATTTATCTACAAACATATCAACTGTACGGATTGAATATTCGTCGCTGTCCTGTGCATTTGACGGAATTTCAAATATCAATGTTGAAGAATTTACATTAAAACCGCCAAGCTTTTTAGATGCTGCATTATATTTTGCATTTGATGATACATAGTCAAGTGAGAATGTGTTCTTAAGGCTTGTGCCTGAATTCTGGTTTACAGCCGCTGTGTTGATATAAGTGATTTCACCTGATGCATTTGTATCATAAGTTATAAGCTGTGGAATTGAGCCGCTGTTTGCTTCCTTAATGGCAGTTATAACCGCATCACCCTTTAGTGATGATGTGTTGTTGACCTTAAGCTTTGTTGCACCGTTAACTACTACGGTTTCACCGTCTTTTGTAAACAATTCAAATTTAACAGTTGTATCTATTGAACCGTCAGTAGCCGCTTTTACAAGGTAAGCATAGTTGCTGCCTGCTTTAGTCTGTGTGTCAACTGCCGCAATTTTACCTTCAATGTCAAGGTAGAATGTTCCTTCGTCACCTAACTGCAATGCAGGCTGGTTAGCCTGTGTGTAGTTTGAGGCTACCTCGTAAAGCTTATCGCCTATTCTGTACTTGTTGTCTTCAATTTCTGTAATTTTGCCTGTTGCTTTTTCGTTACTTACATATACCTTTATAACTGTTGCATCAGCTATTGTGTGTGAGTTTGCTGCAACTGAAAGTACATCCCATTCTTTAACATCTTCTATGCCAATCTCTTTGCCGTCTTTATATATGCCAAATGTCAGGTTTGTATCTTCAGGGTCCAAAGTCAATGTCAAAAGGTTGAATTTGTCGGTAATTCTGTTGCTTGTCAATGCTACCTCGTCAACGATAATGTTTCTGTATTCTGTTACAAAAACATATTCGTAAACTTCGTCACTTGTTGTGTCAAGCAAAGTGATTTTACCGCTTTTTAGTTCTTCCAGCTTTGTAATATCAAGGCTTACCGCTACACCGTTGTAGAAAACTGTAGGGTTATCACTTACCTTTGCTGTAGTTGTTTTTTTGTCATTTTCAGGGTCATTCCAGTATGAAACTGTTGTCCCTGTAATGCTGTCAATGTTTTCTGCCTTTATTTCAATTTCTTCATTTTTGTTTTTGTTGTCAGAAATAAGGATTATTTTGTCATCGCCATTTAGTTCTTCCTGAACGTAGAAAATTACATTCTTTGCAATGTGTGGTGTTGCGTCATGGTTTGTAGTGTATGTGTTAACCTCTCCGTCAACCTTTATCTGCACCTGATTATCTCTTAGTGTAGATGCACCGTTTAGTGTAGTTTCGCTTGTTCCTACTACCTGTCCGTTAAGCTTTTTAACATTAAGCTTGTTTAAAAGCAATGTTTTGTCAACTACTTCATAGTTTTCAAATGCACCATAGCCTGTCTTTTCCATAAGGTTAATTGTAAGTGCATTAAACGCAAGACGTGCTACAATACCTCTTGTTGCAGCTGCGTTTGTATCTGCTGTAATGCCTCCCTTAAACAGTCCTGCTGACCCTGCTGTAACAAGGTATCCTGTAGGGAATCCGCCATTTGCCTTGGCAGATGGCTCATAACCCAAAACTCTCATCATAATTGTTACCGCTTCTGCGTATGTGATGTTGTCATCAGGTCTGAATTTACCTGTATCATCACCTATAACGTAGTTTTGAGCCTGTGATACATTGATGTAACCATTTGCCCAATGGCTTGCTGACACGTCAGGGAAGTTTGCCTGAGCCTTTGTGCTTTCGGCAACATCTGTAAGACCTGCAATCGCTGTTGCAATTTTCGCAACCTCTGAACGCTTGATAGGGTCATCCAGTCTGAATTCGCCTGTGTCGTCGCCGACCATAATATTAAGAGCGTTTAACAGCTCAACTGACTCTTCGTATTGTGTACCGATTACATCTTCGGGCAATGAAGATGCGGATACTGCAGGTATTGCTATCATAGCTGTCATAATAAATGCTATTGTCAATGAAAGTACTCTTTTGAAATTACTCATTAAGTTTTCCTCCTTGGATATTTTTTCGGTTTTAATGTTGAATAAATTCAGCAGGTTTACTTTTTATGCAACATTATGTCAACCACGAATACGATGATACATTATTTTATACCAAAAATCAATGATAAAATTTTTCCAATTTTGTAATTTGTTATTGCTATTTTAAATATGTTGTGATACAATATATTGTAGATAGGTATAAACACCAACTACAAATGGAGGGATAATAATGAAATTTAAAAGATTAGTCTCACTGTTTATAACAGTTATGCTGGTTGTAGCAACAATGGCTACAGTCAGTGCGGCATCATTCCCTGACCTTGAATCCAGACACAGCTGGGCGGAGGATGCTATTGACGATATGGTCAGCAGGGGAATACTTAAGGGGTACACAGACGGTACCTTTAAACCGGATAGAGCGGTTACTCATCTTGAAACACTTATAATAGCTTCACGTATTATGGGTGTTGACGAAAGTCAGAATTCAGAATACAGAGAAGCTGCAGTAAAACAATATTCATCTGTTTTGTCAGCCTATGATATTGACTATAAGGATGAAGTTGCATATTTGCTTTATTGCGGAGTTTTGACAAGTGATGAATTGTCAAGCTACATATCAAAGAACACCAAAAATCAGGCACTTAAAAGATATGAAGCTGCAATATTGCTTACAAAGCTTGTTGGTGGTGAAAAATCAGCACTTTCCAACAGTGTAATTGTTCTTGATTTTGATGATGCAGGTTCTATTCCTTCTTCTGCAAAGGCTTATGTTAAGTATGTTGCAGATGCAGGACTTATGAATGGTGTAGATGACGACAACTTCAGCCCTAACGGAGAGCTTACACGTGCTATGATTTCAACAGTTATGTATCGTGCTGAAAACTATATGGACGAAAGCACAGTTGAGGGTACAGTTGAATCAAAGGGCAATGAATCAATTACTATTTCTGTAAGGGGAGTTTCAAAGAACATTGAGATTCCTGAGGATGTTGCAATAAAGGTTGACGGAAAATCAGTAAGTATAAAAGATTTGTCTATTGGTCAGTATGTAAGAGTACACTATGTTGGTGAAGATATAAGATATATTGATGCTGTTACATCAAATCTTTACCAGACAGTAACAGGTGTTATTTCTTCAATGTCCGAGGTTTCCGGCACAAAGAAGGTTTCTGTTAAAAACTCTACAGGCGTACAGACATATACAATTAGTCCTGATGCATGCAAATACTTGGTGGATGGCACAATTTCCACATATCTTGATTTAGATAACGGTATGTATGCAATTATGACTGTACAGGGCGGTTATGTTACAGAAATTTCTGTTGAAACAGGTTCAAAAAAATATTCAGGTAAAATTGCTGACATTACTATCAATTCAGATGTAGTTTCAATAACAGTTGAATTAAACGGCGGCACAGAAATGGATTTCGTATTCAACGAAGAAGCAGCAATTACAAGAAATGGTACAAAGTCTGATGTTAATTCATTGGCTGTTGGTGATACTGTAAATGTTACTATTACAAATGGCGGTATTTCTACACTTACTGCTTCAAGCTCATCAAAGAGTGTATCCGGTACAATTTCTAAAATAGTAATTTCATCAAATCCTGAAATTACAATTAAAACAAGCACAGAAGAAAAGGTTTATGGCGTAACCTCTGCTACAATATTTAAGGTAGATGGAAAAACTGATTGCTCAATATATGACCTTCGTTTAGGTGCTGCTGCTGAAGTACGACTTGATAGTACAAATATTACATCAATCTCTACTCAGTCCGTTGTTGCTACCCCTACAATGACAGGTGTTGTTACATACATACATCCTACAAACTATGTAATGGGTCTGCAGGTTATGGATGCTGCAACAGGTGATATTAATGATGTTCAGACTGTTGTTAAATCTAATGTTAAGATTACAGATACAACATCCTCAAACATTTCAACATTCAAGAAAATTGAGCCGGGAATGACAGTTGTTGTGGTTGGTACATCAAACTATGGTGTTTATGAAGTAACACAGATTATAATAACTGCAACTATAGAATAATAATTAAAAAACAGGTATGTAAAATACATACCTGTTTTTTTATAGTGATTTTAAATATATCAATGATTTTGGAACATTGCCCATCTGATGCAGTATATATTGTTCTGTATAAACAGACAGTTGGTGCAGAACATCCTTATCAACTTCAAAATTAAATATGTTTTTTTGCGGTGCGGTGCAAATGTATTTCATTGCAGCCAATGTAGAAAGGTGAATGTTGGATAAGCTGCGGCATTTTTCACATTCCACAGCACCCTCATCTGACGAAAAATAATGTAACCCTTCAGTGTTTCCGCACCTTTGACAGCTTGTCAGATTAGGAGCAAATCCGGCTTCGCACATAAGACGCAGTTCAAATACCGGCTTTACCTTAGGGGAAAAATCATTCTTTTGTACATAGTACACGGTGTTTAGCAAAAGACGTAAAATATCGTTGCAATCCCCCTCCTGTACGGAGATGAAATTGGCAAGGTCGGATATGTAGTTAACCAGCGCAAGCTTTTCTATATCATATCTTATATCAAAAAAATCCATTTTCTTTTCCGCAGATACTATGTTATAGATATTCTGACTCTTTCCTTTTTTAAAAATGAAGTCAGAATAGCAAAACAATGAACAGCCAGAGCCCAGCTTGCTTTTAAAGCTGCGGACTCCTGCTCCGCTTGCCTGAATTTTGCCGTGGTCGGAGGTGAGTATGGTGAAAATTTTGTTGCCCTCTCCGACCTTGGTTTCTTTAATTATCATTCCTGAGGTCACTATTTCCTTTGTCACTACTGTTCAAATCCCTTATTTTTGTATATTCCAAAAAAGCCTCTATACTTCCTGTTTGCGTAAAAAAATCCCAGCTTAATTGCTCCAACATATAATCACCTCTGAATTTATGGTTAACAATAAAGGCAATTATATTCTATGAAAAAAATTCTATTTTTGTTCCTTATATCCAAAATTTTTGAGCATTATATCGCTGTTGCGCCAATTATCCTTAACCTTAACCCAAAGTTCAAGAAAAACCTTGGAGCGTGTAAATTTTTCAAGGTCATACCTTGCCTGTGCACCTATTTTCTTTAGCATTTCACCCTTTTTGCCTATTATTATGGCCTTGTGGGAATCACGTTCGCAATAAATAGTTGCAGAAATTCTGGTAAGGTCCTTTTCCTCGTCATATTTCATAAGGTCCGTTGTTACTGCTATGCCAAATGGTATTTCATCATTCAGATTACGCATCAGCTTTTCACGTATAAATTCTGCGGCAATATGTTTTTCGGGCTGGTCTGTCAGCGTATCGTCAGGAAAGTATTTTGGCCCTTCGGGGAGCTTGGACTTTATAATATCCAACAGCTTTTCAATACCATCCTTTTTAAGGGCGGATATTGGCATAATTTCGCTGAATTCTCTGTGGTTGCTAAGCTGAGCAATTATAGGAAGAATGCTCTCTTTTTCAACCTTGTCAGTTTTGTTTATTACCAATATAATATTGTCACTTTTTATTGTGTCTAAAACCTCTGTTTCTCTTTCAAAATTAAAAACAGATGCGTCAACAATATAAAGTACAACATCAGCCTCGTCTGACCCTGCCTCTACTTCCTTCATCATAAATTTTCCAAGCTTGTTTTTGGGTTTGTGTATGCCCGGAGTATCTACAAATATAAACTGGCAATCATCATGTGTAAGCACACCTGTAATCTGTGTTCTTGTGGTTTGGGGCTTTGATGAAACTGCTGCAATTTTTTCTCCTAATACAGCGTTTAAAAGTGTGGACTTTCCTGCATTAGGTCTGCCCATTATTGATATAAATCCTGATTTAAACATATTTTTTCTCCTGTTAATTTCTTGTTATTCCAAGCGCATTTAATATTTCGTCTTGTTTTACATACATTTCCTGTTCACCGTTTTCGTGGTCATATCCCAACAGATGCAACATAGAGTGTGCAGTCAAAAAGGCCACCTCCCGCTTTAGGCTGTGGTTATATTCCTCCGCCTGGGATTTTGCACGTTCTAATGAAATTACTATATCTCCCAATTCGTCTTCGTCCAGATTTCCGTCCTCGTCAAAGAGGGGGAATGATAAAACGTCTGTGGGTGCATCCTTTTGGCGATATTCAAGGTTAAGTGCGTGTATTTCCTCGTTGTCTGTTATAAGCACACTTACATTACGAGGCTCTACAGCTTCATACTCAAATGTTTTGTCAATTACAATATTTATAGTTTCTTCAAGCTCGGCGGTAAAGCTTACCTTTTCCTGGTTATTTTGAATGTC
>JAZSKK010000068.1:0-3289 GCA_045534795.1 Clostridia bacterium
TTTATATATTCAAATGGCTTTTCATGTAAAAGACAAGCCAAATCATATTTATCAGCAATCTTTTTCATAAGTTCCATTGTAATCTGGTTATGGTCTGTTGCTATGTTAGTTGTATCATAAACAGGTGCAAGTTCATGCTGAGCCGGAGCCGCCTCATTATGCTTAGTCTTTGCAAGTACACCTAGTTTCCATAGTTCCTCATCAAGTTCCTTCATAAAAGCAGAAACCTTAGGCTTGATTACACCAAAGTAATGGTCTTCCATTTCCTGACCCTTTGGAGGCATCGCACCAAACAACGTTCTTCCTGCAAAAATAAGGTCTTTACGTTGTTTATACATTTCCTTTTCAATTAAAAAATATTCCTGTTCAGGACCGACAGTTGTGCTGACAGCCTTTGTAGTTGTATCACCCAATGCTCTTAAAAAACGCATTGTCTGTTTATTGACAGCAGACATTGAACGCAAAAGAGGAGTCTTTTTATCAAGAGCCTGCCCCCCATAGGAACAAAAAGCCGTAGGGATACAAAGAGAATTATCTTTTATAAAGGCAAAAGATGTAGGGTCCCATGCAGTATATCCTCTTGCTTCAAAGGTTGCTCTTAAACCACCTGAGGGAAAGCTTGATGCATCAGGCTCACCCTTTATAAGCTCCTTACCGGAAAATTCCATTATAACTTTGCCGTTTTCTGCAGGAGAAATAAAACCATCATGCTTTTCTGCAGTAATACCGGTCATAGGCTGGAACCAATGTGTATAATGGGTTGCGCCGTTTTCTATTGCTCAATCCTTCATTTCGTTTGCAACAACGCCGGCAACCTTTGGGTCCAAGGGTTTACCCTCTTCTATTGTTTTTTTAACGGATTCAAAGATATCTTCAGGTAACCTTTGCTTCATTACGGATTCATTAAATACAAGGCTACCAAACATTTCAGGTATGTTATTCACTTTAAAACCCCCATGTCATTGATTTAAAAAGGCACTACGAAAGCAATCGCAGTGCCTCATTTCATATTAACATTATACAATATGACATATAATTATGTCAATAATTTTATGACTAAATATCCTTATTTTTAGCATAATTTAATCGGTATGACAAAGTCATAAGAGTATCAGACAAATGAATATTTTCAACACATACATCCTCGGGAACGTCAATATCCACATAGCAAAAGTTCATAAAGCCTTTTATTCCGCATGTAACAAGACGTTGTGCAACATTATTGGCAGAAGCTTTAGGTATTGACAATACAGCAATATCAGGTTTTTTATTTTCAATAAAGTTTTCAAGCTCATCCATGTGCATAACCTTATGTCCGCCCAAATACTGTCCTACCAGGTTTTTATCAATATCAAAAACACCTATAATTGTGAAACCACGCTTTTCAAATGATTTGTAATTTATAAGAGCCTGTCCCAGATGACCTGCACCTACAATGATAATTTTATGACCATTATGCAGTCCCAAAATTTCACCAATAGCGTTATAAAGTTCTTCCACATTATAACCATATCCCTGCTGTCCAAACCCACCAAAGCAATTAAGGTCCTGACGAATTTGTGAAGCAGTAATATTCATTTTTTCACCCAACATCTGGGAAGAAATTCTGACAATACCGTTATCAGCCAAATCACCAAGATAACGATAATATCTGGGAAGTCGTTTAATAACTTCAACAGAAATTTTCTTACTAATTCCGCCCATTTTTTATAGTTCACCCCGTATTATCTGTAATAATCAAATTCAACGTCTGCAATTCGTACGGTGTCTCCGTCCTTAATTCCTTCATTTTCAAGCAAATCAATAATTCCCTTTTTACGTAATACACGTTGGAAATAATTTAAGCTTTCAGTATCATCAAAATTAGTCGAATTAACAATATATTCCGCTTGCTCTCCTTCAACATTATATATACCGTCATCATCAACAAATACAGTAAATTCGTCACTTAATTCCAAAACATCAGCTTCTATTTCTTCTATTTCAAACTCTGTCTCAGGTATTGTCTGAAGCTGCTCATAGGCATATCTTAAAAGTTCCTCAACGCCTTTATTTGTAGCCGCTGATATAGGGAAAACCTTGTATCCTCTCCTGCTTATTTCTGCAACAAATTCATCAAGCTTTTCTGTGGAAACATCAGTTTTATTGGCTGCAACAATTTGTATCTTTTCCGACAAAACCTTGCTGTATTTTTCAAGCTCGCCGTTAATAAGGTCAAAATCCTCAACAGGATTACGTCCCTCACATCCCGAAACATCAACAACGTGTATCAAAAGCTTTGTACGTTCAATGTGTCTTAAAAAGTCATGACCAAGACCAACACCCTCATTTGCACCCTCAATAATACCGGGTATGTCAGCCATAATTATATTATTTTCAAACATTTTAACAACCCCAAGATTTGGGATAAGTGTCGTAAAATGATAATTTGCAATTTTAGGTCTTGCATCGCTTACAACAGACAAAAGGGTTGACTTACCTACATTAGGAAAGCCCAAAAGACCAATATCTGCAATAAGCTTAAGTTCAAGAGTAATTTCTCTTTCCTGACCCTGCTTACCGCTTTTGGCAAAATTAGGTGTTTGCCTTGTAGCAGTAGAAAAATGAGCATTTCCCCATCCACCATTACCGCCGCGTGCTGCAACAAATTCAGAATCAGGAGTATTTAAGTCAGCAATAATTTTACCTGTCTTTACATCCTTAACTAAAGTACCAAGTGGTACAAAAATAACAAGATTTTCGCCTGATTTACCCTTCATCTTAAGGCCTGAACCATCCTTGCCGTTTTCTGCAACGTATTTTTTCTTGTAGCGAAAATCCATAAGGGTTGCAAGATTTGTATCAACTTTTAAAATTATGTTGCCACCTTTTCCGCCGTCACCGCCGTCAGGTCCGCCTGCAGCAACATACTTTTCGCGATGAAAGGCAACTGCACCATTACCGCCGTGTCCGCCTTTTACTGTTATATTAGCAATATCAACAAACATTGTAATCCTCCAAGTTAATATTATAGAAATTTCCAAAAGAAAAGGACTGTTAACGTTATAACAGTCCTTTAAAAACTTACTGAGCTAATGTATAGACACTAACCTGTTTCTGATCTTTACCTTTACGTTCAAATTTAACTCTACCGTCAACAAGAGCAAATAAAGTATCATCCTTACCCTTAGCAACATTTATACCAGGGTGAATTTTTGTTCCTCTCTGACGAACAAGAATGTTACCTGCCAATACAGGCTGACCATCAGCTCTTTTAAAGTCGGAGGGCCAAGCGGTCTTAGGAAGACAA
>JAZSKK010000213.1:0-5827 GCA_045534795.1 Clostridia bacterium
ATGAAAGACTTCAACTAAAAACAAAACTGACACCACATGAAATGCGATGTCAGCATATTGCTTGAATTTAATATTTAAACTACCATAGTTCCTTTTTTATACTGTCTGCACAAAATGGTGCAGTTCACTTATGCGGTAGCTCCTTTTATTACCTTCTTTTATTATAGAGAAGGAATGCTATAACAAAACAGGTACATCTGATTGATGTACCTGTTTATTTTTGTTTAAGCTTGATTATTTGATTATCATAATCATCTTAACAGACTTGTTGTAAATATACACAAACATCTTTGTTGCTGATGGTGTTCCTGAATTGCAAGTTTCAAGATATGCCGGGAACGCTGTAAGATCAAGAGCATCCTGTTGTGTTATTTTCTTTGAATTATCTGTTTCTGCTGAATCATATACAAAATACTTAACTGATGAGCTTGCTGTCAATGATATTGCTTCTGCTGTTGCACATTCTGCAGCAGTATTAACTGTTGCTATATCAAACATCTGTGAGCTTCCATCAACGCCTGCTCCGTAAAGCAAGCCTGTAACAAATTCACTGTAAGCTGTTCCGGAAGATTTATTTCCTAAATACCAGCTGTCTGCCACAAAATTATCGGCATCAACAACACGGTTAAGTGTTGTAGCAGTATCGGTAACGTAACCCTTGTTATCTTCCACGTACATTATAACATCACCTATTGAATATCCGTTGAACATTCCTGCAGATTCACCATAGATTGTTTTTTCGCTTACTGAACCGTTGTAAGATATCTGGCAACCTGTAACTACGTCACGATTTATTTCATCCTTAATTGATTGTTTGATTCCTGTGATTATAAACAATGGTGTGTTATATTCTATTTTTGCCTTTGTGGCATCTGATTCATATACAACCACAGCCCCTGCTATATTCAATGAACCTGTTATGTCATAAGCCTCAACTATATAACTTCTGCCATCCTTAAACAGACTCTTTGTCTTTATGCCATAGCTTTCATAATCACTTCTGTCTGATGGAACAAAAAATACCTTTGTGCTTGAATTTATACGGAACTTATCTGTGCTTGAAGCCCCTATAAAGTCTGAACTTGATGATTTGTACGTCATCAGATTTCCTGTTTTTCTTGCAACTGTAAATGGCTTAAACACGCTTTCGTCAGTTGGATCTTCTTCAGAAGTTGTAACTGCAGTTTCAATTTCTGAAATCAAACCTGCCTGATTAATAGTATATTTTATAAGCTGGGAATATCCGTTTCCTTTTCCGTCTATATTAGCAGTAGCAGTGAGGCTTGCACCTGACTGCAACGCTGTCAATACTCCGTCAGGATTATTGTTATATTGTACGCCATCAACTATTACTCTTGTTGCTACCTCTACGTAAGGAGAACCCATATTAGGTGTTTTCGCTGAAATCAAGGAGATTTTAAGAACTTCATCTCTTACTGTTGCATTGGACACATATCCGTAGTATGTTGATGCACTTGCAGACTTAATCAGATAAGCAATATTGCCGTCCTTGTCAAGATACGCCTTACAATTATCTCCTACGCTGAAATTGTTAAGGTCATTTCCTGAATATCTTCTCATATAAATTGAAACAGGATACTTTGTGCCATTTATATCAATTTCATCAGAATCGATACCCTTAATAGTACCTGACACATTTTTGGTAGATACTGTAACGTCAAGGGTTGTTCTTCCTGCAACGCCTGCACCCTTTCTTACAGTAAGTACATTGTACTGTGCAAGGCTTGACAATGACACTACATTGCCTGATGCATTCTTCATACTTATTACAACACTGCTGTCTTCATCATCAATATAAAGTGTACCTGAAGCAGAAGGTCTGTACATATCAACTATGTAATTATCTGTTCTGTTAACAGACTTTACAACATAAGTTTCCAAGGATTCAACATTTATTTTTGAATAATTTGCTCCATCGGATATAAATTCCAATGTGCCGCCTTCGATAATAAGCTGACTTGCAGTAACATTTGTCTTTATCTCACCGTTTATTGAAACAGTAGGGTTTGCATTTACTGTAAGAGTAACAGGTCTGACTGATTCAAGACTTTCGTAATAGCTTACTGTAAATCCTGTAGAGTAGCTACCTGAAATATTATTAATATTAACAGCATCTATTACTACTGACTGGCTTGCACTTCCTCGAGAGTATATGAAAACAAGTGACTTTATGCCATAATCATCAGTTTTGTAGAAATACTCAACTTCCTTACCCAAAAGACCATTCAATGAAATTCCGTTTTTCTCTATTGTAATTGTAGTTTTGTTAACTTCATCGGTTATCAAAGCCTGACCTGCACGAGCTACTGCACCGTTATTATCTATTGTATTGGCTTCATCAGCCAAAACTTCACCGCGTGTTCTTGTAATCTTAAGCTTGTCCTTCATCCAGGTTTGTGTGGATTCCATATACATATTTCCTCCACCGCTTACTTCAACCTTTTCAAGTATTTTGACGTCAAGAGCGTTATATATCATCTGTGCAATTTCCTTACGCTTTGCAGGCTGTGTTTCCGCAACGGAAACTCCTGTTGTAATCCCTATATTTCTTGCACTCTGAACATAGCCGTAATACCATGGCATATTAGGAGCCATTGCCTGTATGGAAGCTGCTTGTTCGCCATAATTAAGTGCACAAACAATCATCTTAAGCGCCTGTTCGTATGTAACCTTACTGTTTGGCTCAAATGTGGTTGCGGTCATACCATTTATAATGCCTAAATCGTAAGCTGTCCTTACATCACTGATTGCCCAGCTTGCATCGTTAAGGTCTGTAAACGGTGTGCCTGCAGGGTCGGAGCTTCCAAGACCTGCACTTGCCATCGCCCTCATAAGCATTGTGGCAAATTCCGCACGTGTAACGTCCCTGTCAGGGCCGAAAGTTCCATCTTCATATCCGTTAATAATACTTAATGCTGATAAAATTTTAATTGGTTCATAATAGGCATTTTCTGTTGTTACATCAGAAAAATCTGCCGCATACGCTACAGTACCGAAAAGCATCGATATTGCAACTATTATTGCTAAAATTCTTGATACTCTTTTCATATCCCTTTACCTCCTTATACAGCAATTTTTGATACAATTACCATAATACCATAATTTTATCATATACTTTTGAAAAAATCAAGCGTTTTATTCAATGAAACAATATGAAAAATACTACTTTTTTGTTAAAAATATCTAATTATCCATAACCCTCCAGCTACATATTCCTTTGGCAATTAATTTAAATACCGGGCAAGCGGAATCTCCGCCACTGTTACCTCCCTCTGCAATTACCACACATACATACTTTGGATTTTTTACAGGAAAATAGCCTGCAAACCAACCTTGCTGCATTAATTTTCCATCTTTTTTCCAACCTGTTTCTGCCGACCCTGTCTTTCCCCCTGCTCCGTAGTAATCCACCTGTGCATTAATTCCTGTACCTTGGGAAACCGCCTTATCCATCATATTAAGCAGCCGGCGTGCGGTGGTTTCTCCTATAACTCTGCCTACTGTTGCAACTTGAGCCTCCTCGCATTCACCTTGGTCATTTACAATTCCGCGTACCAAGGTAAGCTGATTTCTTATTCCGCCGTTACAAATAGTACAAAGTATATCTGCAATCTGCAAAGGAGTAACCATAACATCGCCCTGACCTATGGATATATTTGCAAGCTCTGCGTCAGAATGAATCTCTTTGGGAACATAACCGCTTGCTTCATATATTCCGTTAATTCTTAACACCTCTTTTCCGATGCCGAAATCCTTTGAATATTTAAAAAT
Source organism: Clostridia bacterium (assembly GCA_045534795.1). GTDB lineage: Bacteria > Bacillota > Clostridia > Monoglobales > Firm-18 > CAZNKU01. The sequence continues at coordinate 3,793 of JAZSKK010000213.1, forward strand.
TTCATCAATTCCCACTATCCTGCCGATATTGTAGAACACGCTGTTGCAGGAATTTGCAAATGCCTGTTCAATATTTTGTTTTCCATGTCCTTCCTCCTTATGGCACACAAATTCAATGCCGTCAATCTGGGATTTCCCAGTGCATTCATAAATCATTTCGTCATTATAGTGATTTTCCAGAAAGGCTGTTGCCACAATTATTTTAAAAACGGACCCAGGATTATATTGCAAAATGCTTTTATTCAAAAGCTCTCCGTCTGTTCCGTCAAGATAGTCTGCAAGGTTATTTGCATCATAATCAGGACGGCTCACCATAGCAAGAATTTCCCCGCTTGTGCAATCCACAACTATTGCCGCCCCATCTATTTTAAGGCTATCCATAGCCTCCTCTGCCACTTTTTGAATATGATAATCTATTGTCAGGGAAATCCCTTTATAGGAATTTTCCATATTTATAGCGTATCCTTCTGAAATTTTGTTGTTGTTAATATCCTTTAAATACGAAATTGTAGAATTGTCCTGTGCAGCAAGCACATAATCAAAAGCACCCTCTATACCACTGCCCTTACCATCGGCGGAAATATAGCCTATTACATGACTTAAAATATTGCCTGTGCGGTTGCCTATATAATATGGCTTGTTATCCTTTACCACCAATTTCATTTGGGAGTCTGTAATTTTTATCATATTTCTGTCATATATAATTCCTCTAGGGCTTGTGAATTTTACCTTTGTTGTTCTTTGGGAGAGTACACTTTTTGTCAAACTTTCATTTTGTATTACACTGAAATAGAAAATACGTGCAACCAACAATGCCATTACAATACCAAAGCTTATAAACACAAATTTTAATCTTTTCAATAATATCACCATAGTTAGTATTGTCAAATGCAGTGAAAATATGATAAAATGAGTTTATACTTATTCAAAAGGAAGATTTTATGAGAAAAATTATAATAGAAAAAAACGATGCAGGGCAAAGACTGGATAAATTTATGCACAAATTTTTCAAGTCCGCTATGCCTACGTCAATGATATACAAAAGCATACGAAAAAAGAGAATTAAAATAAACGGCAAGCGTGGTAATGAAAACGACATTCTTCAAGTTGGCGATGTTCTTGAAATGTATATTAACGACGAATTTTTTGAGCGTGAAAAAACACCTATTACAAAAGTTAAAGCCGACTTTGACATAGTTTACGAGGACCAAAACATAATTTTAATAGACAAGCGTGCAGGTATAGTAGTCCACGATGACGACAACGGTACAGTAAACACGCTGATTAATCAGTTATATTCTTACCTTATTGAAAAGGGGGAATATGACCCTGATAATGAAAACAGCTTTGTGCCATCACTTTGCAACCGTATAGACCGTAACACAAGCGGTATAGTAATTGCAGCAAAAAATGCACAGGCATTAAGGGAAATGAACGAAATAATAAAACTGCGAAAAGTTCATAAATACTACCTTGCACTAGTGGAAGGTACACCAAAAAAGAAAAGTGACACAATGACTGCATACCTATTTAAGGATAAGGTAAAAAACAAGGTGTATGTAACGGACAACAAGCAAAATGGTGCGGTAAAAATTATAACTGCATACAAAGTGTTAAAGCAAATTGGACAAAACACTCTTATTGAAGTAGATTTGATTACAGGAAAAACCCACCAGATACGCGCCCACTTTGCACACATAGGACACCCGTTGGTGGGAGACGGTAAATACAGCAAGTCGGAAAAGGGCAAAAATGCAAGAAAGCATCAGGCATTGCACGCATATAAGCTTGTATTTGAAAAAGAGCTTGAATACGAATCCTTGGGCTACCTTGCAGGCAAAAGCTTTGAATCAAAAAGTGCGGATTTTGTATAATAAAAAAAACAGGTACATCAAAATGTACCTGTTTTTTTGTCTGAAATTATTTATTCATTGCTTCTTCAATAGCAACTGCAACTGCAACAGTAGCACCTACCATTGGGTTGTTACCCATACCGATTAAGCCCATCATTTCAACATGAGCAGGAACTGAAGAA
>JAZSKK010000208.1:0-8913 GCA_045534795.1 Clostridia bacterium
GGTAGTAAAAGACCCAGTCCGTCGTGGCAATACTGGGGACAATACACCGGCGATGATTTATGTGGATATTGTTCCAGGAGATAGAGTAGCAATTACGGTTGCTCCAAAGGGCTTTGGTAGTGAGAATATGAGTAAAATCGCTATGCTTCGTCCGTCAGACGGTTTGCAGGGTGTTATAGATTTTGTTGTTAAGACTGTTGAAGAAGCAGGTCCTAACCCATGTCCGCCAATAGTTGTTGGCGTAGGTATAGGCGGTACTTTCGACAAAGCTGCTTTGATGGCAAAAAAGGCTCTTCTTCGTCCTGTTAATGAACATAATCCCGAAAAGTTTTATGCTGATTTAGAAGATGAACTTCTTAAGAAGGTCAACGAACTTGGTATCGGACCTCAGGGCTTTGGAGGTTTGACAACTGCCCTTGCTGTAAATGTGGAAAAATGTCCTACACATATTGCAGGTCTTCCTGTAGCAGTAAATATTAACTGCCATGTTACAAGACATAAGACGGAGGTGATATAAATGGCTGTTTCTATCACAACACCATTAACTCAGGAAAAGGTTAAAAATTTAAAAGCAGGTGATAGCTGTCTTATTTCAGGGGTTATCTATACTGCCAGAGATGCAGCTCATAAAAGATTGTGCGAGCTTGTTGCAGAAGGCAAGGAATTGCCTTTTGATGTTAAGGATGCTGTTATTTACTTTGTTGGTCCTACTCCTGCAAAACCAGGTCAGGCTATAGGTTCTGCAGGTCCTACAACCTCATATCGTATGGATGCTTACAGTCCTATTTTGATTGCACAGGGTCAGACAGGTATGATAGGTAAGGGTAAAAGAGATCCTGAAGTTATAGATGCAATGAAAAAGCACGGTGCTATATATTTTGGTGCAATCGGCGGATGCGGTGCACTTTTAAGTAAATGTATCAAAAAATCCGAAATTGTTGCTTATGAGGATTTAGGTGCGGAAGCTATCCGACGTCTTGAAGTAGAGGACTTTCCTGTAATTGTTATCATTGATGCTGAGGGTAATAACCTTTACGAAACAGGTAAGGCGGCATATCTTGCTACAAAATAATTGATTATTTAAAAACTGATATTTATGATATACACCCCAAAAGTGTTTGACTTTTGGGGTGTATATTTTTAGAAGAAAGATACGAGGGTCTTATAAAATAAAGACGATGAAGAGCTTGTGTGAAAATAATAGGTTATTCTATACCCTTTGTTGCAGGGTTATCAATAAGATGACCGTTTTCTTCAAAGCGTGAGCCATGACACGGACAGTCCCATGTGTGCTCTGCTTTATTCCATTTAAGTGCACATCCAAGGTGAGGACAACGTCTGGTGGTGGGTGTAAGCAGATTAACAGTAGCTTCAAATCCATTAATTAAAAGCTGTGATTTCATCATACTTCTTTGTGGTGAAAATACTTTTGAAAATTCATTTTTCCTGCCTTCAAGCATATCTGTCAGTATTATAGACGCCACCATTGATGATGTCATACCCCATTTATTAAATCCTGTTGCAACATATAAATTAGCTGTGTTTTTGGAATATTGTCCAATGTATGGAATTTTATCAAGGCTTATACAATCCTGGGTAGCCCATTCGTATTTAAGCTTTGCGTGAGGATAATATTTTTTTGCAAAATCATTTAGCGGTTTCCATGCTGGATTTTGCTTTCCTGTGCGGTGACTGCTTCCTCCTATAAAAAGTGTATCCTTATAGCTTCTGAAGGATAATCCGGAGTCGCTTTCATCAAGATACATTCCCTTTAAAGCAGGAACGTTTTCAAATGCTGATACATACGAACGCTCCTGATAAAGCTTTAAAAAATAACTTCCGTGCCTGTTTAAAAATGGGAAATGAGTAGCTATAATTATAGATTTTGCCTTGATTTTACCATTTTTTGTTATTGCATATTCAGGTGTAATCTGATGAACAAATGTATTTTCAAAAATATTCAGGCTTTGTGAGATTGCTGATATAAACTTTAATGGATTAAATTGAGCCTGATTTTCAAAGCAAACAGCACCGCTTATTTTAAAGGGAAGCTCGGTTTCTTCCACAAAAGAGGCATTAAAACCTATGCTGTTTAGTGCTTTTACTTCATTTTCGATTTTTGTTCTGTTGTTTATGGTATAGATATATGAATTGCGTTTTTCAAAATCACAATCGATATTTTGACATAGCTTTTCGTATTCGCATAAGGCAGTCTCATTGGCGGTTAAATAAGCACCGGCTATTTCTTTTCCGTGTTGTTTAATTAAATTTGCATAGATAAGCCCGTGTTGAGATGTGATTTTGGCGGTTGTGTTTTTTGTTATACCTGAAGCTATTTTGTCACCTTCAACAAGAATGTAGTCAATTCCTTTTTGCTGAAGATAGTAAGCACAAAGTATTCCGCACAAACCACCGCCTATAATAAGAACATCGGTTTTTGTATCTCCCATAAGTGATTTTCTTTCAGGGATTTTTATTGTATTACTCCATATTGATTTTCGCATTTTTATATCCTCTTTTTTTAGATTAGTATGCGACAAATGTTAAAAAATATTATGTCTGAATTTATGGTAAAGCCAGTTGAAAAAGTGGTAAATATGTGTTATACTGATTTTGATAAGCATACTTAATGAATATTGAAAAACGAATAATGAAAAATTAATGTACAAATGCTCTGCATTTTAATTAAAAGAAAATCACAAAGTGATTTTCAACTACGATTATTCATTCGATTTCAATGGCACATTGAACGAAACGTAACACAAATTTTAAAAGGTGATTACTGTAATGATTATACAACAAGAACTTTTATTGATGGGAGAAGAAGAGTACAGAAAATTTAGTTCCAAACTTATGCCAACAGTAGAAAAAAGCAAAGTTATAGGAATACGTACTCCGATTTTAAGAAAGTATGCAAAGGTCTTAAAATACTATGAAGACTTTTTAAATGACCTTCCTCATAAATATTTTGAAGAAAATAACCTCCACGCTTTTTTGATTGAAAGAGAACGGGATTTTGACAGATGTATAGAATTGATTGAATCTTTTTTGCCTTATATAGACAATTGGGCAACCTGCGACAGTATGAAACCGAAGGTATTAAAAAAAGAGCCTGAAAAGTTGTTGAAGCATATAAAAAAATGGATTACATCAAAAGATGTTTATGCGGTAAGATATGCGATAAATTTGTTGATGAGTTTTTATTTGGATGATTATTTTGACAAAGATTATCTTATGATTGTTGCGAATGTCAAGTCAAATGAATACTACATCAATATGATGCGGGCATGGTACTTTGCAACTGCACTTGCAAAACGATATAAAGAGACTTTGCCTTATATGGAAAACAATTTGCTTGATGTATGGACACATAATAAAACAATACAAAAGGCGATTGAAAGCTTTAGGGTTTCAATAGAGCAAAAAGAGTATTTAAAAACCTTAAAAATGAAAAATCAGACTTGATTTTTACCCCTGGCTTGATATAAACTTTTGCGGTTGATATTCAACCGCAACTAAGTTTGCCTTATGTCAAGTGAAGTTACCGTTGGTAGTGAAGTTTACTTTGTAAGTGAAGTTCTGCCTAACGGCAGAGTGGCAAACTTAACTTCACTTTTGCATTAGCAAAAACTTCACTGTGTATGCAACTTCACTTTGAACGAATGTTCAAAACTTCACTAAAAAAGGGTTTGCATCTAAACCTTATGCCTCGCAATAACTAATTATAATAATTTTTTTAAAGGAGAATTGATATGGATAAAAATTGCGCTTATTGTATGGAAAATGAACTATTGGATGCGTTTGGGATTAAAATCTGTGAATTGTCTCAAAGCAAGGTGTATTTGTTCAAGGAACAAAGCCATAAAGGAAGAGTTATTGTTGCTCACAAAAAGCATGTGAGTGAAATTGTTGACCTAACTAAAGAAGAAAGAGAAGAATTTATTGAAGATATTGCCAAGGTTGCAAACGCTATCCATAAGGCATTTTCGCCACAAAAGATTAACTATGGTGCGTATGGTGATACCGGATGTCACCTTCATTTTCATCTTGTTCCAAAGTATGAGGATGAGTTTGAATGGGGCGGAGTATTTGCAATGAACCCGCAAAGAGTTACTCTTTCTGATTCTGAATATGATGAAATTATTCGAAAAATTAAAGATAACCTAAACTGATTGCACCTAAAATGGTATTTATCTAAACTGTCTTTCTTATATAATGTGGAATATTTTTGAAAGGAGTATATAAATGTCTGAAAAATTTTATTTGTGTATAGATTTAAAGAGTTTTTATGCTTCTGTAGAAAGTGTGGAAAGGGGTTTAGACCCTTTTGAAACAAATCTTGTTGTTGCTGACCCGTCAAGAGGTAAGGGGGCGATATGCCTTGCTATTACCCCTGCATTAAAGGCGCTTGGCATAAAAAACAGGTGCCGTCTTTTTGAAATACCTGATGGAATTGAATATATAACCGCATTGCCGAGAATGAAGCTGTATATGGAATATTCTGCAAACATATATTCTGTTTATTTAAGGTATATCAGCAAGGAGGATATACACGTTTATTCCATTGATGAATGCTTTTTTGATATAACGTCATATTTGCAGCTTTACAATAAAACACCCAAGGAAATGGCACAGATGATTATTGACGCTGTGTATGAAGAAACAGGAATATGTGCAACTGCAGGAATAGGTACTAATATGTTTTTGGCAAAGGTTGCTCTTGATATTACCGCTAAACACGTTGATGACCATATAGGCTATGTTGATGAAGAGGAATTTAAAAGGTCATTGTGGCATCACAGACCCCTTACAGATATATGGAATTTTGGTAATGGAATAGTGAGAAGGCTTGAAAAATACGGTGTATATGACCTTTATGACATAGCTCATTTCGACGAAAAAATTTTATATAGGGAATTTGGGGTAAATGCAGAGCTTATAATTGACCATGCCAAGGGCATTGAGCCATGCACAATTTCGGAAATCAAAAATTTCAAGGCGAAGAGCAATTCTCTTTCCAACAGTCAGATTTTATTTAATGACTATAATTTTGATGATGCACTATTAACTGTAAAGGAAATGGTGGATTTGCTTGTGCTGGATTTGGTCGATAAAAATCTTGTTACAGATTCAATTTCACTCACCATCGGTTATTCTAAAGATGTAATAAAATCAACAGGTGGCACTATGAAGATTGGCGAATATACAAATTCACGTAAAAAGCTTATGGAATACTTTGTGGATTACTATAAAAAAACAACTAATCCGAATTTTCCTATACGTAAAATTACTATTGCTATGAATCATCTTGTTGTTCAGGATTATTTGGTTTTTGATATGTTTTCAGGATTGGAAGATTCTGAAAAGGAAAAGAGGAGGCAACAGGCAATTATAGGCATTCGTAAAAAGTTTGGAAAAAATGCAATTTTAAGTGGTATGAATTTGCATGACAAAGCTACTACAAAGTTGAGGAATAAATTGATTGGGGGTCATAATAGTGAGTGACAGAGCAAAACAGTTTATGCCCTTTGCGGCATTAAATGGCTTTTATGACCTTATAAGGGAAAGAGAACGAGTGATTGTCCCTAAGCACGAATTAACTGAAGACAAGGCTGAGGAGCTTTCAGATACAATTAAATCAGTAGAAAAAGGAGATATGATAAAAGTTATTTTTTATTCCGACGGTGAATATGTATCAGCAGAGGGAATTGTCACAAAAATAGACATTCCTTCCAGAAGGCTTACTGTTGTAAAGACGGAAATTGATTTAGATGATATTTGGGATATAGTAATTTAAAAAATAAAAACGGAAGATGAAATCATCTTCCGTATTTTTTATTATGATAAATGCTTTCTAACATATTGGTTAACGATTTTACCGTCAGCCTTACCTTTTGTTTTCGGCATTATAACCGCCATAACTTTACCGATATCTTTCATTGATTTAGCTTCGGCTTCTTCAATAGCACTGATAACCAAAGCTTCAATTTCTTCCTCGGACATCTGCTCCGGAAGATAAGCCATCAAGACCTGTATTTCCTTATTAAGTTCATCAATAAGTTCCTGACGACCGCTTTTTTCGTATTCAGGAAGAACATCTTTGCGTTTTTTTACTTCCTTGGCAACAACCTCAATAACACCTTCATCATCCAATGTTATTTTATTGTCTTTTTCAACTTGTAATACTGATGCTCTGACCATCTGAACTGCGTTTTTACGGACAGTATCTTTGTCCTTCATAGCAATTTTCAAGTCATCCATCAATTTATCTTTAAGAGACATATAATACACTACCTTTGGTATTAGAATTTACGCTTTCTAGCAGCCTCTGACTTCTTTTTACGCTTAACACTAGGCTTTTCGTAATGTTCTCTCTTACGGATTTCAGACAAAACACCTGCTTTTGAGCACTGTCTTTTAAATCTGCGAAGCGCACTGTCAAGAGATTCATTTTCTTTAACTCTGATTTCTGACACAAATTTCCCTCCCTCCGCTACCGATATAGTAGGCGGCAGTGTTATAAAACTACAACACTCATTATATTATACTTTAACTGTTTTGCAATGTCAATACCCAAATTTGTTAATTTTTAATTAAATGTTATCTTAATTAACAATAATGGTTGTATTTATTTAATTTTTGTGTTAAAATATATTAGATATGGTATGTCTATTCGTTTAAACATTCGAAAAGAGGGATAAAAATGAGCTTGTTTACAAAAATTTTCGGCACACATAGTGACCGTGAAATTAAGAATATAATGCCTATTGTTGAAAAGGTTATGTCATACGAAGAGGAATATTCTGCACTATCCGATGAGCAGTTAAAAAATAATACCGATATTTTAAAACAACGCCTTGAAAAAGGTGAAACACTTGATGATATTTTGCCCGTGGCTTTTGCTACCGTAAGAGAGGCTGCATGGCGTGTACTTGGTATGAAGCATTTTAAAGTGCAGGTTATCGGTGGTATAGTTTTGCATCAGGGCAGAATTTCGGAAATGAAAACAGGTGAAGGTAAAACTTTGGTTGCCACCTTGCCTGCATACCTTAATGCCCTTAGTGGAAATGGTGTTCACATTGTTACTGTTAATGATTACCTTGCTAAGCGTGATAGTGAATGGATGGGTAAGGTATATAACTTTTTAGGACTCAAGGTCGGCCTTGTGCTTCACGATATGGATGCACCTGAAAGACGTGAGGCTTATAATGCTGATATTACCTATATTACAAATAATGAGCTTGGTTTTGATTATCTTCGTGACAATATGGTTATTTATCAGTCACAAAAGGTACAGAGAGAACACAACTTTGCCATCGTGGATGAAGTTGACAGTATTTTGATTGATGAGGCTCGTACTCCTCTTATCATTTCAGGTGCTGGCACAAAATCAACACAGCTATATGATATAGTTGATAAATTTGCACGCACACTTAAAATGTTTAAAATAAAGGAGTCTGACGACAAAACTCATAGCAGTGATGATATTGATGCTGATTATATTGTTGACGAAAAGGCAAGAACTGCAACCCTTACAGCAAGCGGTGTTAAAAAGGCGGAAAAGGCTTTTAATATTGAAAACTTAACTGACCCTGATAATATGCTTTTGCATCACCACATTAATCAGGCTATTAAGGCACATGGTACAATGCATCGTGACCAGAACTATGTTGTAAAAGATGGTCAGGTTATAATCGTTGATGAATTTACCGGACGTATGATGGAAGGCAGACGTTATAGCGACGGTTTGCATCAGGCTATTGAAGCCAAGGAGCACGTTAAGGTTGAACGTGAAAGTAAAACTATGGCTACAATTACTTTCCAAAATTTCTTCCGTCTTTACAAAAAGCTTGCAGGTATGACAGGTACTGCGGAAACAGAGGAGCAGGAATTTAGGGAAATTTATGGTCTTGATGTTGTGGTTATTCCTACAAACAAGGAACTTAAGAGAATTGATTACCACGATATTGTGTATAAAAATGAAAAAGGTAAATTTAATGCGGTTTTAAAACAAATTATTGAATGTAACCAAAAGGGACAGCCTGTTTTGGTTGGTACAATTACTATTGATAAGTCAGAGGAACTTTCCAAACTTCTTAAAAAGCACGGTATAAAGCACAGTGTTTTAAATGCAAAATTCCATGAAAAAGAGGCGGAAATTGTCGCACAGGCAGGTAAATTCGGTGCTGTAACCATTGCTACAAATATGGCAGGACGTGGTACGGATATTGTGCTTGGCGGTAATCCTGAATTTTTGGCAAAGGAACAGATGCGTAAAATGGAATATTCCGATGCTCTTATAAATGAGGCTACAGGCTTTGCCGAAACAGATGATTCTGAAATTATTGAAGCAAGAGCAACCTATAAAAGGTTGTATGATGATTTTAAGATGCAGACAGATGCAGAACGTGAAAAGGTTGTTGAAGCAGGCGGTTTGTTTATTATCGGTACTGAGCGTCATGAAAGCAGACGTATAGACAATCAGCTTCGCGGACGAAGCGGTCGTCAGGGTGATGTAGGTGCTACAAGATTTTTCATATCCCTGCAGGATGACTTGATGAGACTTTTTGGCGGCGACAGAATTGCATTGCTGGTAGATAGAATGAATCTAAGTGAGGATGACCCTATTGACGCAAAAATTTTATCAAATACTATTGAAAATGCTCAAAAGAAGATAGAGGCTAAAAACTTTGATATCCGTAAGCACGTTCTTAATTATGATGACGTGATGAATAAGCAAAGGGAAATTATATACGGAGAACGTCAGAAGGTACTTTCAGGAGATGATATTTATGAAAATATTATGTCTATGGTTGAAAGCGTAGTTGATAATATTGTGTCATCAGTTTGCGGAGGTATTCAGTTTGCAGATGAATGGGCGTGGGAAAATTATGAGCCTATGATGATGCAGAC
>JAZSKK010000104.1:0-9441 GCA_045534795.1 Clostridia bacterium
CACGTGACAATACCTGCAAAAATGAAAAATCTAAAAATAATTTTTCTAAAAATTCATTTTTTGTGCTATCGTGGTAGAATATCTTATTTTTTCTCGAAAAAACTTAAGTATGTGAGCAAATTTAATAAGAAATCCATTAAAAGTATAAAATCTCTTTACAAAATAAATTTTTTGTTGTATTATATATTAGTATATTTATATTTTAAAGGCGGTGTCTTAATGAATTATAACAGTACAAGAAGTGCAGACTATGGGTGTACAAGCTCAGTTGCCATAAAGACCGGTCTTGCTCCTGATGGGGGACTTTTTGTGCCTGATGAATTCCCTTCAGTTTCTATCCATGAAATTGATAAGATGAAGGATTGCACTTATGTTGAGCGTGCTAAAAATATAATCGGCAGATATCTTACAGACTTCACTATGGAAGAGGTTGAGGATTGCGTAAAATCTGCATATAATAAGGAAAAATTTGGCACAGACAGTATTACTCCTGTGTACAAGCTTAATTCCAACGTTTATTTTCTTGAATTGTGGCATGGCGTTACCTGTGCATTTAAGGATGTTGCGTTGCAGATATTACCTCATTTTTTAACAAAGGCAATCAGGAAAACCAATGATGACAGAACGGTTGTTATTCTTGTTGCTACTTCAGGTGATACCGGTAAGGCTGCACTTGAGGGCTTTAAGGATGTGGAAGGTACTAAAATTGCAGTATTTTATCCAAATGACGGTGTTTCCGATATCCAAAGGTTACAGATGGTTACACAGGACGGAGACAATGTTGCTGTCGGTGGTATATTAGGGAATTTTGATGATGCTCAAAGCGGCGTTAAAAAGATATTTACAGATGAGGAATTTAAAAAGTATCTTGATGAAAAGGGTTATATGCTTTCATCTGCAAACTCTATTAACTGGGGCAGATTGCTTCCTCAGATTGTTTACTATTTCTCCTCATATTGCGATATGTTAAAGGCTGGAGAGATAAGCCTGGGCGATAAGGTCAACTTTGTGGTACCTACAGGTAATTTCGGTGATATACTTGCAGGATACTATGCAAAGAAAATGGGACTTCCTGTAAATAAGCTTATATGTGCATCTAATGAAAATAACGTTCTTACGGATTTTATCCGTACAGGCGTGTATAACAAAAACAGGGATTTTCGCGTTACTGCATCACCGTCAATGGATATTCTTATTTCCAGCAATCTTGAGAGATTTTTGTTCGATATATCCGGCAGAGATTGTAATGCAATAAAGGGCTATATGGATGCTCTTGTTTCTCAGGGTACATACGAAGTAAGCGATGAAATGAAGTCGCAGATTACCGATATTTTATGGGGTGGTTGCTGTGATGATAATGACACATTGCTCACAATAAAAGATACATTTGAAAATTACGGCTACATAATGGATACTCACACAGCAGTAGGTAAAAATGTTTATGACCAGTATTTGTTTGAAACAGGTGACAACACTAAAACCGTAATTCTTTCTACAGCAAGTCCTTATAAATTCAACAATTCTGTTCTTGCTGCCCTTAATGGGGATGATACTTTGGAAGGTAAGACGGAATTCGAACTTTTGGATGAGCTTAATGCAAAAACTTCTTTGGACATACCAAAGTCCCTGGATGAATTGAGATACAAAACACCAAGGTTCAATGATTCTGTTGAAAAGGATAAACTAAAAGAATTTGTATGTAGCAAGCTGTTGGGGATTTAATTTATAAATCCTCAACAACTTAGTGAAACAGTTATCTTGCTTTAAATGTTTCGCAGTCTGTTTCAGAGGTTGTTGTGGCACTGCTTGGACCTACATTAATGTGTCCTGCCATACATCTTTTGTCGTCATTGTACTTACAGTCAGTTACATGACAGCAGATACCGCAGATTTCGTTTCCTGATTGTGTATTGTTATTTTGCATAATAACATCTCCTTTCAACAGTATTATGCTCTGTTTTGAAAATATTTATACAAGGGTGAAATTATGGCACTTTTTTCTATATCTGACCTGCACCTTTCATTTGGGGCGGACAAGCCTATGGATGTGTTTGGCAAAAAATGGGAAAATTATGAAGAAAAGCTTAAAAACAACTGGAACAATCTGGTGTCAAAGGACGATGTTGTTATTGTAAATGGTGATAATTCATGGTCCACTTACCTGGAGGATACCTTTGAGGATTTTGATTTTATAAATAAATTAAATGGTACAAAGATTATTTTAAAGGGCAATCACGATTATTGGTGGACTACTATGAGTAAGCACCGTAAATGGTGTGAACAAAATGGCTTTGATACATTGAATTTTCTTCACAATAATTATTATATGTACAATGATACTGCAATATGTGGTACAAGGGGATGGCAGCTTACAAGCCGTGACGAGGATGATGTTAAGGTACACAACAGGGAACTGGAACGGCTTAAGATTTCACTTGACCTTGCGTCAAAGGAAAATCCGGGCAATATAATTGTTGCATTACACTATCCGCCAGATGAGGACTTTTGCAGATTGATTGAAGGTTATAATGTTAATATGTGTCTGTTTGGACATTTGCATTCGGCGGGATTTAAGGATTACAGGGATTATGAGGAAAATGGAATAGCTTATAAGCTTGTTTCCTGCGATTATCTGGAGTTTATTCCTTATAAAATTACATCTTGAAAAAATATATAAAATATGATAAAATAATACGATAGAAGATTGGAAGGAGCAATTTAGAAATGGCAAAATTAGAAAAGATAGAAAACAGCGTGGCGGAGTTTAAAATTGACATTACTCCCGAAAAATTTGAAGAAGGAATGCAGAAATCTTACAAAAAAAATGTAAAGTATATAAATGTTCCTGGTTTCAGAAAAGGTAAAGCACCAAGAAATATGGTTGAAAAGCTTTATGGTCCTGAAGTGTTTTATGAGGATGCTCTTAACTTTGTTTTTGGCGATGTTTATGAGGATGCACTAAAGGAATTGGAACTTGACGTTGTTGATAATCCTGAAATAACTGAAGTTGGTGAAATCAAAGCTGACGAAAACGTTACTCTTTCTGTTAAGGTAACAGTTAAGCCTGAAGTTAAGTTGGGCAAATACAAAGGTATTAAACTTGAAAAAGTTGAGTATAATGTAAGCGACGAAGATTTGGATGCAGAAATTTCCAAACTTCAGGAAAGAAATTCAAGAATAGTTGAAGTTGAAGACAGAGCAGTTGAAAAAGATGATATTGCAGTTATCGATTTTGAAGGCTTTAAAGACGGCGTAGCTTTTGAAGGTGGCGCAGGTAAGGATTTTGAACTTACAATCGGTTCAGGTCAGTTTATCCCTGGCTTTGAAGACCAGCTTGTAGGTGCTAACAAGGGTGATGACGTTACTGTAAACGTTACTTTCCCTGAAGATTATCATGCAGAAGACCTTAAGGGTGCTGCAGTAGAATTTAAGGTTAAGGTTAATGCTATTAAAAAGAAGGAGCTTCCTGCACTTGATGATGAGTTTGCAAAGGACGTTTCAGAATTTGATACATTGGAAGAACTTAAAAAGGATACAAAGGAAAAATTGGAAAAACAAAACAATGACCGTGCAAAGGCAGAAACAGAAGATAAGGCTATTGAAGCTGTTGCCGAAAAGACAGTTGTTGAAATTCCTGAATGTATGATAAACCATCAGCTTGACAATATGTTAAGAGATTATGATGCAAGACTACAGGGACAGGGTATTACATTGCAGCAGTATTTCCAGATGACAGGTATGACTGCTGACAAGTTTAAGGAACAATTTAAGGAATATGCTGAAAAGCAGGTTAAAGTATCTTTGACATTGGAAGCTATTGCAAAGGCTGAAAAGGTTGAAGCAACTGCTGAAGATATTGAAGAAGAATATAACAAGATTGCAGAAAACTATCAGATGAAGGCAGAGGATATTAAGAAATTTATCAGCGAAGATGATATCAAAGACGGTATCATTAACAAAAAAGTTGTTGAAATGATAGTTGCTGAATCTAAGTAATTATACCGCAAGGGGGAATCATAATGAGCTTAGTACCAACAGTTATTGAACAGACAAACAGAGGAGAAAGGGCATACGACATATATTCTCGTCTATTAAAAGACAGAATCATTATCCTTGGTGAAGAGGTTAATGATGTGTCAGCAGGGCTGGTTGTTGCACAGCTGTTGTTTTTAGAAGCTGAAGACCCTGAAAAGGATATCAGCCTTTATATCAACAGTCCGGGCGGCAGCATTACGGCAGGTATGGCAATTTATGATACTATGCAATATATTAAATGCGATGTTTCTACAATATGTATGGGTATGGCAGCAAGTATGGGTGCATTTTTGCTGTCAGCAGGTGCAAAGGGTAAAAGATACGCTTTGCCAAACAGTGAAATAATGATTCACCAGCCTCTTGGTGGAATGCAGGGACAGGCTACCGACATTAAAATCCATGCAGACAGAATTATTCGCATTAAACAGAATTTGAATGAAATTCTTGCTAAAAATACTGGCAGACCTTTGGAGGAAATTATCCGTGATACAGAACGAGATAATTTTATGTCGGCAAGTGAGGCTGAAGCATACGGTCTGATTGATAAAGTTATTACAAGCAGACCATAATTATCATCCGGAGGATATATCAGTATGAACGATAAAATTTTATCTAAATGTTCATTTTGCGGAAAGCCCAGCAATCAGTTGATTGTAGGCCCGGATGTGGCAATATGCAGTGAATGTATAAAAGCCTGCATCAGCATTATTGAAGACGAATTTGATGATAAAATAGTTGGCGAAGAGCCTAAATTTATAAATGTGCCCAAGCCAAAGGAAATCAAAAAAATACTTGATGACTATATAATAGGGCAGGATTATGCAAAGAAACAGCTTGCTGTTGCGGTGTATAATCACTATAAAAGGATTAACAGCGGAAAAGCAGATGACGACGGTGTTGAAATCCAGAAGAGTAATATTCTGATGCTTGGTCCTACAGGTTCAGGTAAGACGTTGTTGGCGCAGACTATGGCAAGGATACTTGATGTACCCTTTGCAATAGCCGATGCTACTGCACTTACAGAAGCGGGGTATGTGGGTGAAGATGTTGAAAACATATTGTTAAAGCTCATTCAGGCAGCAGATTATGATATTAAAAAAGCTGAAAAAGGTATTATATATATTGATGAAATAGATAAAATTACCCGTAAGGCTGAAAATGTTTCAATTACAAGGGATGTAAGCGGAGAAGGTGTTCAACAAGCTCTTCTTAAGATATTAGAGGGGACTGTGGCTTCCGTTCCTCCCCAGGGCGGAAGAAAACATCCTCAACAGGAGCTTATACCTATAGATACCACAAATATATTGTTTATATGCGGTGGTGCATTTGATGGGCTTGAAAAAATTATCGGAAGCCGCATAGGTAAAAAATCACTTGGCTTTGGTGCTACTATCGAAAGCTCCAAAAACAGAGATGTGGGAGAAATATTTAAAGAGGTTCGTCCACAGGATTTGATTAAATTTGGTATTATACCCGAATTTATAGGTCGTGTACCTGTTGTTGCAACGTTGGAAACATTGGATGAAGACGCTTTAATTTCTATTTTAACAAAGCCTAAAAATGCTTTGGTTAAGCAGTATCAAAAGCTATTGGGCTTGGATGATGTTGAACTTGAATTTACAGATGATGCATTAAAGGCTGTTGCTAAAAAGGCAATAGAATTAAAAACAGGTGCAAGAGGATTACGTTCCATATTGGAAGAAACTATGACAGATATTATGTTTGAAATTCCTTCTAATGAGAAAATACAAAAGGTTACAATTACAGAGGAAAGTATTACTCAGGGCGAATTGCCTAAGCTTTCCGTTACTGAAAAGCGAAAAGCCGCAAGCAAAAAAAGTACAAAATAAAAGTAAATTAATTACTTTAAACGTATCCAATGAATTATTAATTTTACTTTTTAAATAATGAGGTAAAATATGAAAAAGAAAAATATAATTTTATTGATAATTCTTCTGATAATTTTAGTTGTTGGAGGCATTTTTGTCCACAAGTATTATAATTATTTTTCGGCTTTTTATTACGTAGTTACAAATTCCAACGAAAAATTGGAGGAAAAAAAGCTGGAAACTGACCAGAAGGCTATTGAAACAATTAAGGAATATGGGATTGAAACAGTCAGACCTCTTAATGAAGAGGAAGCCGCAAAATTAAATAGTGGCGAACTGACTGAGGAGGAAGCTGTTAATATTATTTTAGGTAAGCTTGATGCTGAAACAGACAATAACCCCCAGACGGATATAAGTCAGGACAATCCTTCCACCAAACCGTCGGACAGTGATTCAACTTCAAAAGAATTGGAAGAAAAAAATGCGGAAATAGCGCAGTTAATAGGTAAAATATATGTTTTAAAAGCTAAATTTACAGGTGAACTTGATGGAGTTGAGGATTGGGTACATGCACAAGTAAAGGCACTTACTCCTGAAGAGAAAAAATCCAAGTCTGCAAAGGTGAGGATAGGCAGAGAGGCTTATTCAATGGCGTTGGAGTTGGAAGCGGACTGTGACAACCAGATGGAAGAAATTCTTAACAGAATGACTGTTTTGCTTGAAGAAACAGGGCAAAGTACAAATTTGGTTTCTGAAATAAGAAAAGCTTATGAAAATGAAAAAAGGGTTGCAATTTCATATTATATGGATAAAATTTAAATAATATATTTGGAGGGATAACAGATATGAAAAACTTGTTTTCAAAAGTTATTTTGATGGTATTATTGGTTACAATGACCATATCTGTCGGAATGACTGTAAACGCAATGGAATATCCTGATGATGGCTATTGGGCTAATGAAGCTATTGATGCGGCAGTAGCTAACGGATTACTTCATGGAAAGGGAAATGGATATATTGACAGCGAATCAAATCTTACCAGGGCTGAAATGGCTGCTATTATGGTAAGAGCTTTTGGTGCGTCTGTTAAGGCAGATGCAAGGCAGTTTGTCGACCTTGCTCCATCAGCTTGGTATTATGACGAATTTGCAAAAGCTATACAGATGAAGGTATTTGAAGGTGATGGCAGCGGATATATGCATCCAAATGACAACATTACCAGAGAAGAAGTTTTTACAGTTGTTGCCAGAGCTATGGTTTTAAGTGATACTGATCATTCATCATTAAACAAGTTTGGAGATGCAGACCAGATTAGTGACTGGGCAAAGGATTATATGAGTATCTTGACAAAAAAATCCTATGTTAACGGTGATAATTTGGGAAATGCTAACCCTAAAGCATACATAACAAGAGCAGAGTTTGCACAGATTATGTACAATATTTTTAAGACATATTATCTAAATACAGGTTCTTACAGTGACAAAGTTTATGATGCATGTGTAATGATTAACGCAGAAACTGTTGATTTTAAAAATGTTGTTGTAAAGGGCGATTTGGTAATAGGCGATGGTGCAAACCTTAGCACAATCAAATTGACTAACGTTACTATCGAGGGAAGATTGCTTGTAAGAGGTTCTGCAAGAATTGAGCTTAAGAATACAACTGTTGGTGAAATGGTTGTTGTTAATAACTATAATTCTGTTGTTCATTTTGATAATTACAGAAGTGAAAAGGTGTTTAACGGTATAATTTTGAACACTAAAGCTACTTTCAAAAAGATTAGAAGTGGAGGCGGAAGTACAGGTGGAGATGTAACCACAACTTACGTAACCGTAACCTTTATTAATGAAGAAGGTGTTACAGTAGATACTGTTGAATTGAAAAAAGGAAACAGTATGTCTGACGAAGGCAAAAGTATGCCAAGTTATACAAAGTCAGCAGATGGTTATGTTAAAAATAGTGAAATTTCAGATTTGTATGTTGGGGATAAAGAATTTACACACGTTGTAAATTGGAATTGGTATATCAAACCATCTGTTACAGAACCTTTAACTAAGGATTGGAAGAAATTTACAGTTGATACTAAGGTTGAAGAAGATATTCAGGTTCTATTAAGAGTTAAGGAATTTACAGCAGATGTGTTTGTGAAAAAATTGGATGATGGCTTCCCATTTGCCACATATTATGAACCTACAACACGCTTTGCTGACACTTTAAAGGATATTTTAAGTAATAGAGTTATTCTTGACGCTCTTAAAGCGTCTGATTATTGGGATAACACTGTACAGAAGTTAGAAAATTACAACTTAATTGATGCTGACAAAAATATTAAAATACAAAGCATAATGGTTAGATTCTCCGATATATTGGGTGGAAAAGACAAAACCAGAGACTTTATAATCAAAACATCAATGAAATCCTTTATTGATGGCGGAAACGATGAGCTTGAAAAAGCATTTAAAGCTTATATTATAGATGCAGTTGGTTCATCAGATGCTGATTATGTCAGCGATACTAAAGGTCTTATGGTAAAGGCTTTCGAACATATTATAGACGAGGCTATTGCAGAACATAGAGATGATTTGCTTAATAAGCTTGAAGCATTGGCACATACTATAATGGAAGACCCTGCTGCGTTTAATGAAATTACAGATGGTGCTTATGATTATGATTCATTAACACCAGACCAAAGAGATTCAATTATAGACCAGGTGGTAGTTAAGCTTGAAACTAAATCAACAGAACGTGACCAGATAGTTTCAACATTGGTTAATTATCTGTTTAATGGAAACCATGGTACCGAGCTTGATGCGTTGGTTCATTACGCAAATATATATCTAAGTGAGCATGAGGATGAACTTGAATTACTTATCGAAAAAATATATGGTGATGATATTGATAATTTGGTTGAACAACTTATTGATAAAGATACAGAAGAGTTTAGAATCGATGGTAGAATCAAGTTTGTTGCAGAAGGTTTAAAGAAGGAAATCGAAAATAACTACAAATATGAAGATTATATAGGTTCAAAAATCCCTGAAAGACTTAAGAAGATATTTGAAATCTATCCGGAACAAAAAATTAAAGATATTTATAATGAAGCGATTATTAATTTGGAAAAAGATATTGATGATGCTCTAAATGATGTTAAAACCACAGGAGAAGGATTTGTTGCCTGCGGAATAACAGTAGTTGTTGACCCTATTGCTGATGTATATAGTCCACTTTATGATGGTGTTGTTGAATTTATTAAAAATAAAGATGTATTCTGTTATGGTAATACTGATGGAGACAATATATATCTTCCTGAATTTATTGAACTTTTAAGTCCTGACAGCTTATTTGAAAATGCAGGAAACAAATCCAACACATTGACAGGATACAGAATTAAGTTATTAGATGATTACTATAACTTGCTTGTTAAGTTGGTAATCTTGGGTGATGATGCATTAGTTTGGTATGCTGGTAATAGTACAGCTGATGAATTCGAAAGAATTACAGACAACTATCAGCAGCTTATCCTAAAATATGTTGATGTTGCCGCGGATAAGTCGGAGGCCAAGCGGTCTTAGGAAGA
>JAZSKK010000002.1:0-2799 GCA_045534795.1 Clostridia bacterium
ATATAACGTCTTTTTCATCAGGTATTGCACCAATTAACGGAACAGCAACGATATTTATAATGTCATCAATGGACATCATCTCGCCAGATTTTACCATCTCAATATTTATCTTATTAATTATAAGATAAATTTCGTCAAAATGCAAGTCCTCAAGTTTAGAAATTGCCATATCAGCATCTCGAACAGATATAAGCTCAGGTGTTGCAACTATTAATGCTTTGCTTGCCTTTGATGACATAAGCATAAATCCATCGTGTATTCCTGCAGGACAATCTATAAAAATATAATCATAATATGGACTTAATTTATCAATTAAGCTATTTAGCTTTTCCTTGTCAATTTCATTGATATCCACATTCTGTGGAGCAGGAAGAAGATGTAGTCCGGGATATTTTTCGTCAGCCAATATAGCTTGGCCGCTGGTACATCTGTCGTTGATAACATCATTAAAGTCGTATGCTATAGAATTTTGCATACCTAAAATCAAGTCAAGATTTCTAAGACCTATATCTCCGTCAATCATCAATATTTTTTTACCCATCATTGCTAGAGCTGTGCCAATATTAGCAGTAGTGGTTGATTTTCCGACACCGCCTTTTCCTGATGCTATTGCTATAATTTCTGCCATATAAATTGTCCTTTCCTTATTAAGGTATTAATGTATTTTGAGGTACAGTTGTTTCGGGTACTGTATTAAGCTGCATATAGTGTGAAATAATATTTTTTGCTATTGGTGCAACATAGTTACCGTGTCCGCCGTGTTCCACAACTATTGCTATGGCAATCTGAGGGTCATCCAATGGAGCAACGGCTACGAAAAGTGCATTTGCAGTACCTACAGGTACAGATGCAGTACCTGTTTTACCTCCTACTGGTATTGGATAATCTGCAAAGACATTACTTGCTGTACCTGTTTCTGAAACGGCTTTCATTCCGTCAATTATGGCTTTGTAATTTTCATCACCTATATCAACAGTAGATATAATTTCAGGTTCGTTTTTCAAGATAGTTTTAGAATCAGTTTCGCTTTTTACTTCTTTTATAAGATGAAGCTTGTATCGTGTTCCGCCGTTTGCAAGTGTCGCAACATAGTTTGCAAGCTGAATTGGTGTAAACAGATGGTCGGATTGTCCGATTGCGGCCTGTAACGTATCACCAGGATACCATACTGAATCAATTTTTTCTCTGTATTCTCTTGATGCAAATATACCCTTTGATTCTCCTGTAAGCTCAATACCTGTATATTCACCTAACCCAAATTTCTTGCCGTATTCAGTAAGTGTGTCAATTCCCATTCGTCTGCCTACTTCGTAGAAATAGTAGTTGCAGGAATTTTCTATTGCCTGTACAACATTCTGGTTGCCGTGTGTTCTGCCTGTATCAGTGAATATCCAGCAGGCAGGTGTATAGTTTGATGATTCATAATACCTGTATATACCCAGGTCATTTATAATTTCTTTGGTATTTGTTACTCCTGATTCCAATGCAGCAACCGCCGTGAGCATTTTGAAAGTTGAACCCGGAGCGTATGTTCCCGAAATTGCTCTGTTCCACATTGGTTTTGCATCGTTTTCCAATAATGTTTTATAATCTTCATTAAATGTGTTTTGATTAAAAGTAGGGTAAGATGCAATAGCTAATATTTCACCGTTGTTAACATCTACAACCACAACAGCTCCTGCCGAAGCACCATAGCTTTCGGGATTTGTGCTCATACTTTTTATTACATCAGCTAATGACTTTTCTGCAATTTTTTGTAATTCCAAATCTATGGTAAGTACTACGTTATTTCCGGGAATAGCCTCTTGGGTTTCCAATACCTTAAGTGTACGTCCGTCAATACTTTGTTCTATGCTTTGTACACCATCAGTTCCTTTTAGGTAATTTTCCATAATTTTTTCAATACCATCTTTGCCAAGGGTATCGTTCATACCGTATCCTTTGTCTTTTAAAACATCGTATTCTTCTTTGTAAATACGACCTACCCTACCCAGAATGTGTGAGGCAATTGTTCCGTTAACATTAACTCTTATGGGTTCAACGGAAACATTTATACCGCCGAATTTGTCATTTTGTTCCCTGATATATGACACAACTTCCATTGGAACGTCAGTAGCTATGGTGTATGGAGTGCTTGAGTTAAATGACCTGAGTTCCATTTCAAACCTGACACCGGCTATTTTTCTTTTTTCTTCATCTGAATATTTATTATCAATTTCATATTTTTTAATTAGTTCATTTAATATCTGTTTTGCAGTTGCAGAATCATCAAATTCATTATTTTTCTTAAAATCCTGAATGCTTTTTTCGATGGTTTCCGCGGTGTAATCAGGTGAATTGAATTTAAATTCTCCATCTTCAGAAATAGGAAGAGTATCATAGTATGAAACATCATATTGTTCTAAAATAGTTATTGTATCAAGTATAAGCTGGTTTAGATTTTCTTTTTCAATATACTCTTTATAAGCTACCAAATTAAAACCCATTCTGCTTGTTACAAGGGGTCTGCCGTATCTATCGGTTATTTCGCCTCTGGATGCAGTAATGGTAGTGGATTTTAGCAATCTTCTTTCCGATTGTTCCCTATATGTAACACCGTTTACAATCTGTAGGTTAAATAGCTTTAAAAATATAACAACTGTAAGAAGGACAACAATTACTGAAATTATATAATATCTGCTTATTTTATTTTTTTTCACAGTAAATTATCCCTCCCAGTCAGACGGCTTAAACAATTTTAGCGTAATGTAGTAAATGGGTACAGTAAAAACAACTGTATATAATGCAATAAGTAAAACA
>JAZSKK010000210.1:0-2494 GCA_045534795.1 Clostridia bacterium
ATGTCTGCGTCTGAATTAGAGTATTTAATTCCCAAATACTTATTGTCTGCTGCACCACTTACCAAAAGCTGTCCTTTATATACAACGTCTCCTTTTTTTACTGCTGCTGTACCGCTTTGCACCAGTATGGATTCTATAACTCCGCTTTGGGCGGCGATAATATTTGAAGGAGTGTATTTGTCAAAATGCTCTCGCTTTTCCTCCCTTTCGCGGACGTCAATATTTACGGTTGTCCCCACCCTGTTTACGGACACAAAGGATATGTCGTTCATATTTGTCATAATGTAGTTTTGTATATAGTCTGAATCTACAGACATCACAGGCATACCTGTTTTCAGCCCCGCTTTTTTGGCATATTCCATAATAACCTTGTCCTCGATTTTTTCGTTTCCTGTAATATCAACAATCCATATAAATTGGGTTGAAAGCCAAAGAGAAGCAAGAAAAACTGCAAATCCAATTATCAAAGCTTTTCTTTTTCGGTGTTTGTAGATAAGAAAGCGGATTCCCTTTTTTTTCAGTATGTGGACCTTGCATCTTGAATTTTTAGATATTTTCCGTAGCCTTTTAAAATCGTTTATTGCAATGTCGGCAGTAATGGTGGTTTTATTTTTTCTGCGGATGTTCCAAAGATTTATTTTGTTTTTTGTGCATAGGTTAATAAACCTTTCGGGGAACAGTCCTTCTATCAGTATGGATATGCATCCCTTTAAATAACTTGAAATTTTAAAAAACATTTATTCCCACCCCACGCTGGAAAATTTTCCTTCTATTAAAATGTCAGTATCCGTGATAGCGTTTATAAACAACCCTTCTCCTATTAAACACAATATTCTCCCTGGGGTTTTGATACGTATTTTTTCTTCAGTATATTCTAAAACACCCCTGTAATTTTCTACAATTACCTGATTGTCATTGTAAGTGGTTATTTTAGAACAGTTGGAAATAACGTCCTTTGGCATCTCAAGAGTTTCCGCAAACCTTTCCAGCCTGTTTTTTGTTTCCGCCTTGTTCCTTTTTCTCAATCCCATACACCTCCGTAATTAATATATATTCTAAAAATATTTATTTAGCATAAATTTTAAGTACAAATCTTTTAAAGGGTGATTATATGAAGATATCTACTCTTCTTACTGTTTATATACTTATAGGCATGGTGCTTATGCCGGAGCTTTGCATGGGCGCAGCAGTAAATGGGATTAACCTTTGTCTTTCAGTGATTGTACCCTCGCTGTTTCCTTTTTTTATATGCTCCAAAATCCTGGTAAAAAACGGTTTTGCCCAAAGCGTTAGCAAACCCCTGCATTTTATGATGCGGCCGTTATTTAATGTACCGGGATGCGGTGCGTTTGCATTTGTAATGGGTATATTAAGTGGCTGTCCTGTTGGTGCAAAAACGGTTACAGATATGTATGCAAATAATATGTGTACACACACGGAGGCACAACGAATGTTGTGCTTTTGTAACAATTCAGGGCCGTTGTTTATTATAGGCTCTGTTGCAATAGGTATGCTTGGCTTTAAGGACATTGGTTCAATACTGTATGCGTCTCATATCATTTCCGCAATTATTACAGGTATAATTATGGGCTTTTATAAACGTCGAGAGGTTGTACGGTGTATTGCAGATTATAAGGTCAAAAAATCAACGGATGTATTGTCGGTGTCTGTTTCGGAGGCAGTATCTCTTACAGGGTATGTATGCGGCTTTGTGATTTTCTTCGCAGTAGCAGTTGAAATATTTAAGCAATCGGGCATTGTGGATATAATTGTCCATAGTTTTGATAATAAAAATATTGCTTCAGGCTTGTTATACGGAATGTGTGAAATGACTAATGGCATATCTGCTTTGTCGGCTTTGCAGATTACCCCTGAATTGTTATGCACAGTATCCTTTGTTACAGGCTTTGGGGGATTATCGATAATATTGCAGGTTTACGGAATAATTAAAAAATACAATCTTTCTGTTTTTGTTTTTTCCGCTGCCAAGCTTTTTCAGGGAATCCTTTCTGCATTTATAACATATTTTATGCTTGCTTATTCAAACATTACTCTGCCTGTTTTTGCAGACAAAACAAATTTTGGAGTATTTAATCATTGGGCATTTTCAATAAACATTTTTGTAATATTTGGAATAATAATTTTATTTTTGTCAATACTGTTTGTAGTATGTAAATTTTTGCGACGAGCGTAATATTTCTGTAATGGACTTTTGAAAAACTTCCTATATAATAGACACTAAAAACGAAGGAGGAAAATTCAATGGAAACTTTGCTTGAATATAAGGACGATACGATGATAGTCAGGCTTACAGGTGAACTGGACCAACACTATGCTTCGGTGCTGAGGACGGAGATAGACTCTCAGGTGGCACACAGGGGCATACATAAAATAGTGTTCGATTTTTCAAAGGTTGGGTTTATGGATAGCTCTGGCATAGGGGTTATAATGGGAAGATACAGGCTTATGCAATCCGTAGGCGGCAGGGTATGTG
>JAZSKK010000049.1:0-3677 GCA_045534795.1 Clostridia bacterium
TCTTCCTAAGACCGCTTGGCCTCCGACTTATAACCTCAAAGGATGACGTGTCGATTATAATGTTTGACGTTATACTTGCTCTTATGCCCTCTATGATTGCAGGAGCATACTTTTTCGGATACCGTGCATTGATGGTGGTTATGGTATCGGTGATAAGTTCTGTGATTTTTGAAAAATTGTGGAATATGGCTTTTAAAAAGAAAAATACAATCAGTGATTTGTCTGCGGTAGTATCAGGCATATTGCTTGCGTATAATATGCCTGCCACAGTACCTTTGTGGTTGCCTGTTGTCGGTAGCTTTTTTATGATAATTATTGTGAAAATGTGCTTTGGCGGTCTGGGACATAATTTTATGAACCCTGCATTGGCGGGAAGAGCATTTCTTATGGCTTCCTGGCCTGCTTTAATGACCAGATTTACTACACCGTTTGAAAGGCTTGAGCTTTGGAATACTGCAGATGCTGTAACAAGTGCAACACCTTTAAATTCTGAATTTACGGGCGCTGTATCTAACTGGGATCTGTTTTTTGGTAATGTGGGAGGATGTATTGGAGAAACCTCCGCGTTAGCATTGATTTTGGGTGGAGCATATCTTTTGATACGTAAAATTATAACCTGGAGAATTCCTGTATGCTACATATCAACTGTTGCATTAATAAGTGCATTATGCGGTCATAATGTAGGCTTTGAACTTTTTGCAGGCGGACTTATGTTAGGTGCAATTTTTATGGCTACTGACTATGTAACTTCACCTGTTACTCCGTTGGGGCAAATTATTTATGCCGTAGGATGCGGTGTTATGACATGTGTTATACGATTTGCAGGAGGATATGCAGAGGGTGTAAGCTATTCCATTTTGCTTATGAACATAGCAGCACCTTTGTTTGATAAATTGACACCTCCAAGAATATATGGTAAAAGGAGTGATAAAAATGCGTGATTATGTAAAATATGCAGGCATTTTGTTTGCAATCACTTTTGTTACCGCGTTGCTTTTGGGTGTGGTAAATAATTTTACAGCACCTGTTATTGAAAATTTTAAATATGAAAAAATGAGAGCAGCCATTGAGGTAGTTGTAGATGGTAATATTGATATGGCTACTGAAGAAAAGCACAATGTTCAGGGTGAAAGCTCTGTGCAGGAAATCACATCATATATGAATGATAAGGGTAACAGGGTATATGCGGTAAAGGCTGTTCCTGTAGGCTATGCCGGTGATATAGAAATGATGATTGGTATTAACAATGAGGGTATGGTAACAGGCGTAGAAATTATTAATATGAGTGAAACAGCAGGTCTGGGAGCTAATGCCAAGGGTAATACAGAGTGGCTTGCACAGTTTTTAGGCAAGGGTAGAGATAGGCTTGTATCCATAACCGGTGCTACCATAACATCAAAGGCGGTACAAAAGGGTGTTAATGATGCTCGCGCACAGGTGGAAAAAATTGCAGGAGGTGTGGGATTTGAATAAATTATTAAATGTATTTAAAGACGGTTTTATAGACAATAATCCCATATTTGTTCAGTTTTTGGGTATGTGCCCTACCTTGGCGGTAACTACATCTGCGATAAATGGTCTTGGTATGGGACTTTCTGCTACTGCTGTACTGATATTTTCAAACCTTGTTATTTCTCTTTTAAGAAAGGTTATTCCAGGGAAAATCCGAATAGCATCTTACATAGTTATTATAGCGGGGTTTGTAACGATAATAGACCTTTTGCTTCAGGCGTATTTGCCTGATTTATCCGAGGCTTTGGGTGCTTTTATACCTTTGATAGTTGTTAACTGTATTATACTTGCAAGGGCGGAATCCTTTGCATCAAAAAACGAACCTGTTGCAAGTATGATGGACGGTCTTGGAATAGGACTTGGTTTTACATTTGCACTTGTTGTAATCGCATCAATAAGAGAGCTTTTAGGAAATGGTTCAATATTTGGTTTAAACCTTTTAGGCAGTGCTTATCAGCCTGTTACAATGGCCGTTTTAGCACCTGGGGCGTTTATAGTCTTTGGACTTTTGTTGGGAGTAATTAACCTTTTCAAAATGAGAAAAGGAGGTTCTGACAATGCTTAAGGAAATTTTATCGATTGCAATTATCGCAATGTTTACACAAAATTTTGTGTTGGTTAAATTTTACGGAATATGTCCGTTTTTGGGTGTGTCCAAAAAGACTGATACTGCACTTGGTATGGGGATGGCGGTTACCTTTGTAATGACTATTGCGTCAATGCTTACATACCTTGCCAACCATTTTATACTTGAGCTTTTAGACATTACATATTTAAGAACGGTTGTTTTTATTCTTATTATTGCATCTATTGTACAGATTGTGGAAATGTTTTTGCAAAAGGTTATACCTTCACTTTATTCCGCACTGGGTATTTATTTGCCACTTATTACAACAAACTGTGCGGTATTGGGTGTGGCGTTGCTCAATGTACAAAATGAGTATAATTTTATAAATTCAACTATATACGGCTTTTTTGGCGGTCTTGGTTTTACGTTGGCTATAGTTTTGTTTGCAGGGGTAAGAGAACGTCTGGAATTTTCTGATATTCCTGAATTTTTAAAGGGCTTTCCTATATCTCTTATTACCGCAGGGCTTATTGCTATGGCGTTTTTAGGATTTTCAGGGATGAATATATAGGAGGGGTTATTGATGAGTATTATATATTCTGTGGTATCTCTTGCAGGGCTTGGGCTTTTGTTTGGGATTATGATAACATTTGCTTCTAAAAAATTTGAGGTAGAACAAGATGACCGTGTGGAAAAAATATTGGAAATTTTGCCTAATGCAAACTGCGGCGGATGCGGATATGCAGGTTGCGGAGCTTATGCAAAGGCAGTTGTTGACGGTAATGCCGCACCTGACCTCTGCAGTGCAGGAGGAACGGAGACTGCTATGAAAATCGGTGAAATTCTTGGGATACAGATTGATGAGAAGGAGCCTGTTGTTGCATACGTTATGTGTTGCGGAAATGGGGAAAATACCGCACCTAAATACCAGTATGACGGTATTGATAACTGCATTGCGGCGGCAAGAATTTCAGGTGGTTACAAGGGTTGCTCTTTTGCCTGTCTGGGTTTTGGAAACTGTGTTGATGCCTGTAAGTTCGATGCAATCAGTATTCAGAACGGAATTGCCGATGTTGATGCGGAAAAATGTGTTGGCTGCGGTGCATGTGTAAAGGCATGCCCCAAAGGGCTTGTGCATTTAGTTCCAAAGTCTGCAAGGTATGTGGTAAAATGCTCTTCAAAGGACAAGGGTGTTGATACCAAAAATAATTGCAAGGGTGGATGTATCGGTTGTAAAATATGTGAAAAAAACTGTCCGTCAGAGGCTATAAAGGTTGAAGACAGCGTGGCGGTTATTGATTATTCAAAATGTACATCCTGCGGTATATGTGCCGAAAAGTGTCCCCGTAAAATAATAAAAGAAAGAATATAGTATAAAGACAGAATAAATCTTGCTGGATTTATTCTGTCTTTATTGCATTTTACGGAGTTTTATGTTACAATATCTTATAGAGTAAGGAAATGAGGAGTTTGGATATTTCTACATAGTTTTAATAGCTATTGCTATAATAATTCCTGTTGTAACATATATATGTCATAATAAATGATTTGGGATATTATAGATTGATTATGTAGTTCAAAAACCGAGAGGTTATAT
>JAZSKK010000090.1:0-7000 GCA_045534795.1 Clostridia bacterium
CAAATGAAGCATAGCCCTTTGTACGTGATTTTAAAGCATCAAAAAAGTCATATATTATCTCGTTAAGAGGTAGTTCATAATGTATAGAAACACGTGTTTCATCAAGGTATTTCATATCTATAAATATACCTCTGCGAAAGAGACAAAGCTCTATTATATTATCTATATAGTAAGTAGGTGACATAATGCTTGCACTGACAAAAGGCTCTTCCATATAGTCAATTTCCTGCATGGGAGGAAGGTTTGTAGGGTTAGCAACCTCTACCATTTCACCGTTTGTTCTGTAAATATTATACACAACGCTTGGTGCAGTTGTAACCAAATCAAGATTAAATTCTCGTTCCAGCCTTTCCTGAATAATTTCCATGTGCAAAAGACCAAGAAAACCACAGCGGAAACCAAAGCCCAACGCATCAGATGTTTCAGGCCCATAGGATAATGATGCATCATTAAGCTGTAATCTTCCCAAGGCCTCTCTTAAATCATCATATCTTGCACCATCCGCAGGGTAAATACCGCAAAATACCATTGAATTAACCTTCTTGTATCCTGGTAAAGGCTCTTTGCAAGGTCTGTCAGCATTGGTAACAGTATCACCAACCTGTGTATCTGCAACACTCTTCATACTTGCCGCAATATATCCAACCTCACCGGTTTTAAGCTCTGATGACGGAGACATACCGTTAGGGTTAAGATGTCCAACCTCTACAACGTCAAATACCTTGCCGTTTGCCATCATCTTTATTCTCTGCCCTGGTTTTAATGAACCGTTGAAAATACGGCAATATACAATAACACCCTTGTATGAATCATAGTACGAATCAAATATCAGTGCCTGCAAAGGCTCGTCTATGTCTCCTTCAGGTGCAGGAATGTTTTTAACCACCTGTTCAAGAACATCCTCAATATTAAGACCCATCTTTGCAGAAATAAGAGGAGCATCCTCAGCAGGAATGCCTATAACTTCCTCAATTTCATTTTTAACATAGTCAGGTCTTGCACTTGGCAAATCAATTTTGTTAATAACAGGAACAACCTCAAGGTTATGGTCTATTGCAAGATATGTGTTTGCCAAGGTCTGTGCCTCTATACCCTGTGCAGCATCAACCACCAAAATAGCACCTTCACAGGCAGCAAGACTGCGTGAAACCTCGTAGTTAAAATCCACATGCCCGGGCGTATCAATAAGGTTAAATACATATTCCTCTCCATCCTTAGCCTTGTAGCCTACACGCACAGCACGTGCTTTAATGGTAATGCCTCTTTCACGTTCCAGTTCCATATTATCAAGAATCTGTTCCTCCATCTCTCTTTCAGCAACCACTCCTGTAAGTTCCAGAAGCCTGTCAGCAAGAGTACTCTTACCATGATCTATATGAGCAATTATGCAAAAATTACGTATTTTATCCTGATAATCAGCCATATTAACCTCCATATAAATTTCTTACACTATAGTATAACACACATTGTATATAAATTTCAAACATTTTCTTGACTAAAAGTAAAATTTTATATATACTAATCACATAAACTCAAAACAGAGGTGAGGCTATGAAAAGCGTAACTTTGACACCGTCAAAGCTAAACGGAAGGATAGAAATACCCTCCTCCAAGTCTTTATGCCACCGTGCTATAATATGTGCAGCATTGGCAAAAGGAAAATCAAAGCTGACAAATGTATATGAATCCGACGATATACAGACTACAATAAATGCCGTTAAATCAATGGGTGCAGATGTTAAAAACCTTGGCAACGGCACATATACAATAGACGGAACAAATACATTTCAAAATAATGATACAGTAAAAATTGACTGTCGTGGGTGCGGCAGCACTTTAAGATTTTTAATACCATTGGCATTTACCACATCGGAGGATGTTATCTTTACAGGCCGTGAAAGGTTGGCAAAACGTTCACTTAAAACATACACAGACATTTTTGACTCATTAAATGCAGAATATGTCGCAAGCAACAATCTTTCACTTCCCATAACAATAAAAAAAGGTAATTTAAGCGGTAATATTATAGAGCTTGACTCAAATGTAAACAGTCAGTTTTTAAGCGGACTTCTGTTTGCCTTGCCTCTTTTTCCATACGATACAGAAATACGTCTTTCAGGACCTTTTAATTCCAAAGGATACCTGGATATGACTATTGATATTCTGCAAAAATTCGGCATAAAAATATATAACCATAAATATATGCTTTTCCGCATACACGGTAACCAGACTTATAAGCCTTTCAACTACCACGCAGAGGGTGACTTTTCTCATGCCGCATTTTACCTTGCGGCAGGTGCTTTGGGCAACTTTATTGTATGCAACGGACTTAACCTTGAAACAAAGCAAACTGATAAAAATATAATAAATGTTATAGGAAAAATGAATGGTCAGATTGTAGTGGAAAATGGTGCAATAGCTGCAGTTCCTACACTACTTAAGGGTACGGAAATCAATATTTCACAAAACCCCGACCTTTTACCCGCAATATGCGTTATGGCAACCTTTGCACAGGGTGAAACCATAATTACAGGAATAGAATGCGACAAGGAAAGAGCAATTAACGTAGCAAACCAATTAAACTCAATTGGTGCAACTATAATTGAACAGCCTAACAGACTTATTATAGAAGGTGCCAACACCATATCAGGAGGCACAGCAAACACCTGTAACGACCACCGAATAGCTATGGCACTTGCAATCGCAAGCACATGTTGTGAAAGCCTTGTATCCGTGGAGGACAGTGAAGCAATAAATAAATCTTACCCCCAATTTTGGGAGCATTTCAATTCCATTGGCGGCATTACAGAGGAATGGATTATGAATAAATAATATATATATAAGAGGGTGACTAATGTCACCCTCTTTTTTTAAACTTTTCCAACTTTTGCATTTTTTAATTGTTACAATATATTCAGTTTATATAAATCACTGTGGACAATAACTATTCAGTAGGATATAATGAAAATAAGAAAAATACAGGAACTATTACACCTTCAACATACTTTGAAAGTCATTGGAAAGAGAAAAATTTCCACAGCTCCTTATCTTAATTGATTTAATTTTTTTTCAGCAATTCTTTTCTTTCTCTTTTTTCTGGATTTTTCACTATTCATCTTCAGCCTGTTCATATAATACTGTTCATCCGCCTTATCCGCAGTAAACATCATATATTTTGCGGAAATTTTACCGTCTTTTTCACGCATAAATTTAAGCTTACCAACAAACAAGTCGTGCTTGTTGCATCTGCCTATGGTAATGTACCTGTCACCGCTTTGCTTTACCCACGCCTTAAGCTCGCTAAGAGGAACATTACAATAGGGACAACGAAGATTTTTAACTTTATCGTGTGCAAATACAGACTGTTTGCTGGAACAGTTATAAATAACCTTGTAATTTCCGCAAGATACTCTTTTGAGTCCGCTTAAATCCGCATTGTTGGAATATTCTTCCATACCCTTTTTAATATCTAAAAATCCACAAAGCATAGAAGTATATTTAGCATCATTAAACGCGTTATGAACATCCATTTCCACAGGAATACCAAAAAATTCCACAACCTTTTCAAGTGCCATTGGAGGATTTTCCACATCTGTCTGCATTGAATAAATAACCTGCAGGTTAATCCACTTGCCCATCCAGGATGTATCAAGTTTATGGACCAACAAATTCTGCATCATAATACGTGAATCATCAGGACCCCATGTAAGGAAAATATGCTCATCACCACACCATATTTTAAACTTTTCAATAATTGACAAAAAGTCTTTGCCGCTATTTAATTGTTTTTGGTCAATACCCGTAAGTTCTTTGACTTTTTTATGGATTTTACGGTAAAAAACCGGCTTTATATCCGCAGCAAAATATTCTAAAACATTAAAGTTTTCATCCATCTTTACTGCACCGATTTGTATTATCTCGCCGTCAAGCTGAACACTGCTTTTACGGTTGTATCCTGCCTGATTCCATTCAAAGTCCACAGCAATATAATGCAATGTAACTTCTCCTTCAATATTATTTCAAGGTCGCCGCCTTAACAGTATTCTTCATAAGCATAGCAATAGTCATAGGGCCTACTCCACCAGGAACCGGAGTAATAGCCGCCGCCTTTTTCTCACATTCATCAAATGCAACGTCACCAACAAGCTTTTTATCAGGCAATCTGTTCATACCAACGTCAATAACTACCGCACCTTCTTTAATCATATCACCTTTTATAAGCTCAGGCACACCTACTGCCGCTACTAAAATATCAGCCTCGCGTGTTACAGCCGCCAAATCCTTTGTACGTGAATGGCATATTGTAACCGTACCGTTTTTCTGCAACAACAACATAGCCTGAGGTTTACCTACAATATTACTTCTTCCTACTACCACACAATTTTTACCTTCTACAGAAATACCGCTTTCAGCAATAAGCTCCATTACACCTGCTGGTGTACAAGGCAAAAAGTCGTAGTTGCCTATCATAATTTTACCAACATTTGACGGATGAAAAGCGTCAACATCCTTTTTAGCAGAAATAGTGTTAATAACCGCTTCTTCATTAATATGCTTTGGTAATGGCAGCTGCACCAAAATACCATCAATAGTGTTGTCATTGTTAAGTCTTTCAACCAAAGCCTTTAATTCTTCTTCAGTTGTTTCAGTAGGCAATGCAAATTCCTCTGAATGTATGCCCAACTGTTCACAAGCCTTTTTCTTATTATTTACATATATTCTGCTTGCAGGGTTATCCCCTACAATAATAACTGCAAGACCTACTGTTTTACCTTCTTTTTTTAGGTTTTCTACCTCTATTTTCAGTTCGTCCTTTATTCTTTGAGAAACTGCCTTGCCGTCCAATATTTTTGCCATTTTTATTATCTCCCCTCGGTTTAATTAAACACTTTTTTGAATAACCAATTAAATCTTCTCTGTTTGCCTTTACAAGTGCCTTTTCAACTAGCCTGTAGTTTTCAGGATACCTAAATTGCAATAACGCCCTTTGCATTTGCTTTTCATTAAAATCCTTTGGAACATACACCCTTTCCATTGTCATAGGGTCGATTTCCGTATAATACATACATGTTGAAATTGTCCCCGGTGTAGGATAAAAGTCCTGTACCTGTTCAGGGCTTAATCTGTGGTCCCTAAGATATTCTGCCAGCATCACAGCATCATTTAACGTACTGCCAGGATGTGATGACATTAAATACGGAACAACATACTGTTCCATACCAAGCTTTTTATTTATGCTGTAAAATTTATCAACAAACCTGTCATAAACCTTTCTTCCGGGTTTGCCCATATACTTTAATACGTTATCTGAAATATGTTCAGGAGCAACACGCAACTGACCACTTATGTGATGCTTGCAAAGTTCCTCAAAAAAGTCCGTATTCTTGTCATAAATAAGATAATCATACCGTATGCCCGAACGTACAAACACCTTTTTGACCCCATCCAGCGAACGCAATTTACGCAACAGCTTAAGGTAATCTCTGTGGTCTATTTTCATATTTTCACAGGGTGTTGGATATAAACATTTTTTATTTGGGCACGCTACCTTTTTATTACAGGAGCTTTGCCTGAAGTTGGCAGTAGGTCCTCCCACATCATTTATATAACCCTTAAAATCAGGGTCATTTATCATTAACTTTGCTTCTTTTAAAATAGATTCATGACTTCGTGCAGAAATTTTACGCCCCTCGTGAAATGCCAATGCACAAAAGTTACACGAACCAAAGCACCCTCGTGATGAGGTTATGCTGAATTTAACCTCCTCAATGGCAGGAACACCACCATCTTTTTCATACATTGGGTGATAAGTTCTTGCATAGGGCAAATCATATACCTTATCCATTTCTTCTGTTGACAAAGGTTCTGTAGGCTTATTCACTATAAGCCATCTGTCCCCGTGTTGTTGTGCAGTTTTACCGTAGTATTCGTATTGAATTTTACAGGAAATTGCATATTCCCTCTTATCTTCCTTTACCAATTCAAAACCAGGTATTTCCTTTGCATCATCAGGCTTTTCCTTTGCGATGTATGCTATGCCGTTAACATCAATTATACTATTTACATCAACGCCGTTGTTTAAAAGGTCCGCAATCTCCACAATCTGATGCTCGCCCATGCCATATATCAGTATGTCTGCACGGCTGTCAAAGAGTATTGAACGACGCACCTTGTTGTCCCAATAATCATAGTGGGCAAAACGTCTTAAGCTGGCTTCCACACCGCCTATTATAATAGGAATATCGCCGTAAGCCTCTCGTATTCTGTTACAGTACACAACTGTTGCCCTGTCAGGACGCATACCAGCCTTTCCGCCTGGGGCATAGCTGTCCGTAGAACGCGTTTTTTTGTTGACAGTGTATCTGTTAACCATACTGTCCATATTACCTGCAGAGCACAAAAAAGCCAGCCTTGGTTTTCCAAGACGCATAAAGTCATCCTTGGTATGCCAGTCGGGTAATGCAATTATACCAACTGTATATCCTGCATCCTCAAGCACGCGTGAAATTATGGCATGTCCAAAAGATGGATGGTCAACATACGCTTCACCAACCACATAGACAAAATCCAGCTGTTCTATATTAAGTTTTTTCATATCCTGCTTTGAAACAGGCAGAAAAGTCTTTGTCATATTATAAATCCAACTTTAAATCATTTTCCTTTATCCAACCGATTTTTCTTAAAGGCAATGCAATGATTGGTGTAATAATTGCAGGCAATACAAATGAAATTGCAATCAATCCAATCCAGTGCATAGGAGTAACCGTAACCCCTGATGCAAACCATCCCTCAATAGTGCCAATCTGTCCCACAAGACCGCATGTACCCATACCTGAGGATATTGCAGCACCGTTCATTTCCAATTTAAATATGCAAGTAGCTATTGGTCCTGTAATTGCAGAAGCAACAATCGGTGGTATCCATATTCTTGGGTTTTTCACAATGTTGCCCATCTGCAAAGTCGGAGGCCAAGCGGTCTTAGGAAGACAAAAGCTCCTGA
>JAZSKK010000195.1:0-7079 GCA_045534795.1 Clostridia bacterium
TGCAATCATTTTATCCACCATTTCATCCGTAATATACGCCTGAACCAACGGTTTTTGTTTTATAAGCAGTTTTTTTGCTTCCTCAAGCTTTGCTTTATCTGTTTCGTTTACGCTGTAGCCAAGCTGTACAAGTGCAACACCCAAAGCATCACGCACGCTATCCAACATAAAAATCTGACCCTTGTATTTTTCATCAAACAGCATATTGTAGCTTACATCTTCTTCATCTATGCCAAGCTTTGCCTTATTATACATAATACCCACAGTACCTACCATATATGGCACGCTATACTCGTTGCCCTGGTCATAAACAGGGTTAAGGTACGAAGGGTCGATGTTTGCAATATTAGGTATAAGTGATTTATCCAGCTTTACCAGACGGTCCTCTTTAATTAGTCGGTCTATTGTATAGTCAGACGGAACAACAAGGTCATAGGTATAAGAATCATTTGCAATTTGTACATACATACTTTCGTTACTGTCAAATTCATCATATATTACCCTACAGTTGTACTGTTCCTCAAAATCTTCAATTATACTTCTGTCAATATATTTGCCTGCGTTAAAAATTTTAAGGGTGGGCTTTGAGTCACCACAACCGCAAAATATCATAGTTAAAGCAAAGCAAATTAAAACAAGCAAACTAATCTTTTTCAACTTTCACTTCTCCTTTGTCAGATCTTCTGTTAATAATAAGCAATAACAGCATTACTACAATAAACATAATTGTAGAAAGGGCATTTATGGTTGGAACAACACCTCTTTTTGCCATATTGTATATGTGGACTGAAAGTGTGTTTACCCCAGGCCCCTTGGTGAACAGACTTATTACAAAGTCATCAATAGACAATGTTACTGAAAGCAAAAAGCCTGATATTATTCCGGGCATAATTTCCGGCAATATTATATGGAAAAATGTGTATATACTGCCTGCCCCCAAATCCTGCGCAGCTTCAAAAATATGTTCATTCATCTGTTTTAATTTTGGCAATACCGAAAGTATTACATAAGGTATATTAAATGTAATATGTGCAATCAGTAATGTCAAAAATCCTTTTTGTATATGGATTGTCAAAAACAAAATCAACAAAGACACACCTGTTACAATATCCGGATTCATAACCGGAAGATAGGAAACACCTGACAAAATTGCCCTTGGTGTTTTTTTCATATAATGCATACCAAATGCAGTTATTGTACCAACAACTGTTGCAATTACTGCAGAAAGTAGTGCAATAAGCAGGGTATTTAAAAGTGCATCCATAATGGCAGAATCCTTAAACAATTCCTCATACCATTTAAGAGTAAATCCGCCCCATTGTCCTCGTGAACGTGAATTGTTAAATGAAAACAGCATCAAAAGTAAAATGGGTGCATATAAAAACAAAAATATCAAACCCACATAGGCTTTTTTAAGTATTCTCAAAACAATCCGCCCCCTTCCGAATTATCTTCAGGGTTAAGTTTATCAGAAACAGCCATTGAAATTAATATTACCACTATAAGTAAAAGTGATAACGCCGAGCCAAATGACGAATGGCTACCCATTTCCAAAAACTGTTTTTCAATAACATTACCTATCATAGCGTGCTGTCCGCCACCCAAAAGCTTTGATATTACAAATGTGGTAACTGCAGGCATAAATACCATAGCTATACCCGAATATACCCCAGGCATACTAAGAGGCAATTCGACACGCATAAAGGTTTGTGATTTGCTTGCACCAAGGTCGTAGGATGCCTGTATGACGTTGTAATCAAGCTTGGTAAGTACAGTGTATATGGGCAAAATCATAAATGGAAGGTAGTTATATACCATACCCAACAGTACTGCACCCTCGTTATACAAAAACTGATATGGTCCAAGGTTGAAAAAACCAAGTATTTTATTTAATATTCCGTTATTTTCCAAAATTGTAAGCCATGCGTATGTGCGTAAAAGAAAGTTCATCCACATAGGGGCTATAACAAGAAATAACAAGGTATTTTTTCTTTTAAAGGTTGTCCTTGCAAGTATCATTGCAACAGGGTATCCGATAATAAGACACAAAACTGTGCAATACAGTGCAACCTTAAAGGAATAGAGAATAACCTTTAAATATTCAGGTTCAAAGCATTTTTTAACATATTCCAGTGTAAATGTACCTGTTGACTGGTCATACACACTGTAAACCAAAACCATAACTAACGGAATAACGGTAAAAAGTATTGCCCACACTACGTATGGGTAAGCTGAAACAGACTTTTTCATTCCGCCGTATCCGCCTTTCTCATAATGTGTATTTCATCAGGATATATATTCATTCCCACAAAGCTTCCTGCAGGAGCCATTTTTGTAGAATGTACAGTCCATATATAGTTGTCTGAAGAAATTTTCATTTCATAATGTACACCCTTGAAGATTACTGAATCAACATGTCCTTCAAGCATTGCACCTTCAGGATTTTCCACAACTTTAATATCTTCAGGGCGTATAACTACATCAACAGCCTCGTTTTCCTCAAAGCCCTTGTCCACACAAACAAAGTCCTTACCTGCAAAATTAACAAGCAAATCCTTCTTCATAACACCGTCTATAATATTGCTTTCACCTATAAAATCAGCAACAAATGCGTTTGTAGGCTCGTTATATATATCAACAGGACTGCCCATCTGTTGAATAACACCATTTTTCATAACAACGATGGTGTCAGACATGGTAAGCGCTTCTTCCTGGTCGTGTGTAACGTATATGAAGGTTATACCAAGTCTTTGCTGTATTTTTTTAAGTTCCGTCTGCATACTCTTTCTGAGCTTAAGGTCCAATGCACCTAAAGGTTCATCTAACAACAAAACCTCAGGTTCATTTATAAGAGCACGTGCTATTGCAACTCGTTGTTGCTGACCACCGCTTAGTGAAGTTACGGAACGCTTTTCAAAGCCCTTAAGATTAATCAGAGCAAGCATTTCTTTAACCTTTTTGTCTATTATATCCTTTGGCGTCTTTTTTATTTTCAAACCAAATGCCACGTTTTCATATACGTTCATATGAGGAAAAAGTGCATATTTTTGAAAAACTGTATTAAGATTTCTCTTATTAGCAGGCAACTCATTTATATTAACTCCATCAAAAAAAACG
Organism: Clostridia bacterium; assembly: GCA_045534795.1. Lineage (GTDB taxonomy): Bacteria > Bacillota > Clostridia > Monoglobales > Firm-18 > CAZNKU01. The sequence continues at coordinate 3,118 of JAZSKK010000195.1, forward strand.
TTGCCATCATCAGCCTTTTCAAAGCCTCCGATAATCCTTAGCATAGTGGTCTTACCGCAACCACTGGGCCCAAGCAACGTGAAAAATTCATTCTTTTTAATTGACAGACTTACTGAATCCAAAACTTTTTCATCATCAAATGATTTACTTACGTTTTCTAAACGTATAACATCTTGTTTCATTTATCAAACCCCTTTCCGTTTTTCCTAACACCACAATAGTATAATTTTTTTAACATTTTGTCAATATAATTTTTGAAATTTGTGAAAAATAATTACATATTTATTATTAAGGAATAAAGATGTATTGAAATTAGACGAAGTTAATGTTATAATGTTTAAAAACTGTTATTTGGAGGATACTATGCATATAGTCGCATTATTAACAACATTAATTTTATTATTTTTTATTTTTAAAAACAGAAGCAACATAATATCCGTCATAGCTCAGTACAGGTATGGGTTCGGTTATGCGGAGCAAGCACTTAAAATGTATAAGCTTGCATCAAAAATTGGCAAAATGAAGCTTGAACACCGCATAAGGTATGCTTATCTGACCTTAAAGGAAGGGGACATTGACGAGGCTAACAAGCTTTTTAACCTTATAGGAATGGACAAGCTAAAGCCTGAGGAACGGGCAAAGCTAAAGGAATCACACGCTTTGGTTGCATGGAAAAGGGGCGAGCTTGCAGACGCTATTGAGATGCTGGAATATGTACACAATCACTATACATCCACAACCACCTACGGAAGTCTTGGTTATATGTACATCCACAGCGGTAATTTAAACAAGGCGTTGCAATACAACCTTGAGGGGTACGAATACAACAAGGATGACGCTATTATTGTAGATAACCTTGCATATACATACCTCAAATTAGGCGAATATGAAAATGCTGAAAAGCATTATAAAGAATTACTTGATATGGACCCTAAATTCCCTGAAGGTTATTTTGAATACGGCAAATATCTGATTGAAAACAAAGGGGAAAAAGAAGAGGGCATTGAGCTTGTAAAAAAAGCGCTTGGTACAAGATTTTCCTTCCTCTCAATGATAACTCGCAGGGAAATATTAGACTATCTGGAGCAGCAGGGAGAAGACATTTCAAAATTAGTTTAACAATTTTAAAATAATAGTATATCAGTCCTTTGCAGGGGTATAATGAATAATATGAATACTCTTGAAAGGACTGTTACTTTTTGAAAAAATATATAATAAACGGCGGAGTTCCCCTAATGGGAGAGGTTGAAATAAACGGGTCCAAAAACGCAGCTTTACCTATACTTGCAGCAACTTTATTGACAGAGGATTGCTGCAAGATTTTTAATGTCCCCAACCTTTTGGATATACGCAATATGTGTGAGCTTTTAAATTGTCTGGGAGGCCGTATCAATACAAGAGAAAATGTCTGTGAGGTGTATGCAAAGGATTTACAAAGCGACGTAATGTCGTACGAAACAGTAAATAAGCTAAGGGCGTCATTTTTGGTTGTCGGCCCGTTGCTTGCAAGAACGAGGCGAGTAAAAATTTCACTTCCGGGTGGATGTCAGATTGGTGCAAGGCCTGTTGATTTACACCTTAAAGGATTTATGGCTATGGGTGCAAAAATTGAAAAAGGTCACGGCTATGTGGAGGCAGTTTGTCCAAGACTAAAGGGAGCAAAAATTTACCTTGATTTTCCCAGCGTTGGAGCTACGGAAAACATAATAATGGCGGCATCTCTTGCACAGGGAACAACCACTATTGAAAATGCTGCGGCAGAGCCGGAAATTGTTAACCTTGCGGATTTTATAAATGCAATGGGAGGTAATGTAAAAGGCGCCGGAACGGACACCGTACAGATAGAAGGTGTAGATTGTTTAAAAGGCGTAAACCACAGGGTAATTCCCGACAGAATAGAGGTTGGAACATTTGCCTTTGCTGCAACTGCAACAAGAGGGTCGGTAATTATAAAAAATGTCATAACAGACCACATAAGACCTGTTATAGCAAAGCTTGAGGAATGCAGAATTTCAACAAAAATTAATGAAAACAGTCTTATAATTGATGCAAGCCAAAGGCCCAGAGCGGCAGATATTAAGACTATGCCTTATCCCGGGTTTCCTACAGATTTACAAGCCCCTTATGTGGCACTTATGAGTAGTGCAATAGGGACAAGTATGGTGGTGGAAACCATTTTTGAAAACAGATTTATGCACGTTCCGGAGCTTGGCAGAATGGGTGCAAATATAAAAATTGACGGCAGGACAGCTGTTGTGGAGGGTAAGGAAAAGCTTACAGGTGCTACTGTACAGGCTACAGATTTACGTGCAGGTGCGGCTTTGGTTATAGCAGGTCTTAGTGCAAGCGGAGAAACCATCATAGAAAATATTCACCATATTGAGCGAGGTTATGAAAACTTTGCCCAAAGACTTGCAAGTCTCAACGCAGACCTGACAATTAAATAATCAGGTTGATTTTCACAGTGTTTTGATGTATAATAATTGACATAAACTGATAAAGGATTTTGCGGAATGATTTTAATTAATACATCAAATTTAAAAAAGGAATTTGGTACCAGAGTTTTGTTTGATAAGGTATCATTCAGTATAGAAAATAATGACAAAATTGGATTTGTAGGTGCAAACGGCACAGGAAAAACCACTTTGTTTAAAATGCTTACAGAGGAAATTTTGCCTGGTGGCGGTGATATATTCAAAAGCAAGGAAGCCCGCATAGGCTATATGCAGCAGCATGCGGAATTTAATACAGAAAAAACATTATGGGCAGAAATAATGACCGTGTACAAGCCCCTTACAGATATTGAAAACCGATTAAAGTCTATTGAAAGCCAGATAACAAACGGCGTGGGAAACCTTGCAAAGCTTACTGAAGAGCAACATATTTTGAATGAAAAATATGAAAAACAAGGTGGATTTGTGTACAAAAACCTTGCCAAAGCAAGTCTTTTAGGGCTGGGATTTAAGGAAGAGGAATTTAATATGGATTTTTCCAGTCTCAGCGGCGGTCAGCAGACAAGGGTTATTTTGTGCAAATTACTGCTTGGCGAAAGTAATTTGTTGCTTCTTGACGAACCTACAAACCACCTTGATATTGAATCCACAGAATGGCTGGAGGAATTTTTGCGTGATTACAAGGGAGCTTTTGTGATAATTTCCCACGACAGATATTTTCTTGACAGGGTTACAAACAAGACCTTTGAGCTTGAAAACAACAAGCTTACTGTATATAACGGCAACTATTCAACCTATGTAAAGCAAAAAGAAGAACGCGAAAAAACCTTGCTCAGAAATTATGAGAACGTCACAAGGAAAATTAGCCGTATAGAGGGTATTATAGAACAACAAAAACGATGGAACAGAGAAAAAAATATAAAAACTGCTAAAAGTAAGCAAAAGCATATTAAAAGACTTGAAAAAGATTTGGAAAAGCCTAAAATTTACAATGAAAATATAAGATTTAATTTCAGGGTAAAAAATCTTGGTGGTTCAGAGGTTTTAAGATGTAAAAACCTGAAGATGGGGTTTGATGAAAAATTACTTTTTGAAAATACGGATATAGAAGTAAACAGAGGCGAGAGGGTATTTTTACTGGGTGCAAACGGATGCGGAAAAACCACCTTGTTTAAAATTATAACAGGCGACCTGAATCCCTTGGAGGGAGAATGTAAAATCGGTGCAAATATAGAAACAGGATATTTTGACCAAAAGCAGCAAAATTTATCTCTTGAAAAGGAAGCCATTAATGAGGTATGGGATGCTTATCCCTTTATGACTCAAACAGAGGTGCGAAACGCAATGGCTGCATTTTTGTTTAAAAACGACGATGTTTTTACTCCTGTCAGTAGTTTAAGTGGTGGAGAAAGAGCAAGAATTGCACTTATAAAGCTGATGCACTCGGACTCAAATTTTACCATACAGCATCGCTCCACATAGCATCTTGACATAAAATCCCGCGAGGCA
>JAZSKK010000167.1:0-2289 GCA_045534795.1 Clostridia bacterium
GTTGCAAGAATATGAAATTTACAGCGAAGCATTTTGATGAATTAACTTCAAAGGAATTGTATGAAATATTAAAAGCAAGAGCAGAAATTTTTGTTGTTGAACAAAATGTAATTTATAATGATATGGACAGTATGGATTATAAAAGTCTCCATTGTTTTATTGAGGATAATGGTGAAATTTTAGCATATTTACGTGCCTTTTTAAAAGATGAAAATGTGGTAAAGGCAGGAAGAATAATGTCCATAAATCACGGAAATGGTTTGGGCAGAACGCTCTTGGAAAACAGCATTATTGAAATCGGCAATATATTTAATTGTAAAAGGATATGTATTGACGCTCAAAAGCATGCTGTTGGATTTTATGAAAAGTTTGGTTTTAAAACTGTTTCAGATGAATTTTTGGAGGACGGAACTATCCGTATTTCAATGGAATTAGAATTAAAATGATAATACTAAAAGGTTGACATTAGATGTTCTTTGTCCTATAATTGATACATACGGAATTTTATTTTATAAAATTCCTAAAAGCCTTTTGGCTTTTGGCGGTCTTTGACCGCTGTGTCAATTGACGGCGTCGCAAAAATCTCCTTGCGAGCAAAGATTTTTGCTCCTGGTAAAATGATTTCTCGGCATCTAAATTGTGCACGAATTCTATAATTATTATATGTTTTTGTTTGAAAAGAGGGGTAAAATGAATAAGGTTTATATTCCGGAAGGTTACAAGCCTCCCTTGGATAGATATGATACACAAAGGGCTATAGCTTACATAAAACAGAACTTTCAGGCAGAATTTGCAGATGCACTTAATCTTAAGCGTGTTTCTGCTCCGCTTTTTGTTACGGAGGATTCAGGCCTTAATGATAATCTTACAGGTCATGAACGTCCCGTTTCCTTTGATGTTCCTGCCATAGGAGCTGATGCACAAATTGTACATTCTCTTGCCAAGTGGAAGCGTCTTGCCCTTAAAAGATATAATTTTGAGGTAGGAAAAGGCCTATATACGGATATGAATGCAATAAGACGTGATGAGTCCTTGGATAACCTGCATTCTATTTATGTTGACCAGTGGGATTGGGAAAAAATTATTACACGTGAAAACAGAAATATAGATTATCTTAAGCGGACCGTAAAGGCTATAGTTAATGCTATATGTAATACAAATGAACAGCTTCATGTACGTTATCCCCAGCTTAAAACACAACTATGCAGAGATGTTGCTTTTGTTACTACTCAGGAGCTTGAGGATATGTATCCTGATATGACAGCGACAGAAAGGGAAAACACCTATGTTAAAGAACATAAAACTGCATTTATAATGCAAATAGGTGGTAAATTACGTTCAGGCAAGCCCCATGACGGTCGTGCGCCAGACTATGATGACTGGCAGCTTAATGGCGATATTTTCTTCTGGAATGATACTTTAAACCGTGCTATTGAAATTTCTTCAATGGGTATAAGGGTTGATGAAGAATCATTGGACAGGCAGCTATCTATTGCAGGGTGTGATGACCGACGTACATTAACCTTCCATAAAATGCTTTTAAATGGTGAATTACCACTTACAATAGGCGGAGGAATAGGTCAGTCAAGACTTTGTATGCTTATGATTGGTAATGCTCATATCGGCGAGGTACAATCAAGTATATGGGATGCAGATACCATTGATGCTTGCCAAAAAGCAGGAATAATGATTTTATAATTAATTGATAGGGAATAATTTTTATTCCCTATTTTTTATTAATTTTCAGCCTCAAAACAGGTGTTTTTTGAAAAATATATAGGGTTGATTTTGAAAAAATACTCAAAAGTGTTGGTTTTTAAAACCAATTACCGGAATTGTTGCTATTGCATTATTTTCTAAAAATATCATCGGCAAAATGCTGAAATGATGCGGTTTCTGTTGACGGCAACGGATTTGGGTGTTATAATATACTTGTTGAATTGTAACTTGGAGCATTATAATTTTATGCAAAGAAATTAACGGAAAGGACTTGACAAGTAATGACAAGAAGTATAAAATCGCCTTACTTACTTACTTACTTACTTACTTACTTACGGGCTTATTAAGCCTTTTCTTTGCATATCAAAAAATACATAATTTTAATATAAACCGCTTACGGGATGTCGCTGATATTCCGTAAGCGGTTTTGTGTTTACATTTATTATGATAACGGGGGGATTTTGTGGAAGGCTTTTTTGAAAAGTTCGGGTTGTATGATTTTTTTAGTATGTTTCCAGCGGGCATTATATCCGAAAGCATAGCGATAATAGTTGCATATAAATGTTTTTA
>JAZSKK010000039.1:0-5723 GCA_045534795.1 Clostridia bacterium
ATGCACTCCTGCAACAAATATTATGATTGCTACCGAAATGACAAAGGGTACAAATATTGCTGTTGGTGCCCAGAATATGCATTGGGAAGAAAACGGTGCCTTTACAGGTGAAATATCTGCGGATATGCTTTTGGACCTTGGCGTTAAATATGTTATTATCGGGCATTCTGAAAGACGTATGTATTTTGCTGAAACCGATGAAACTGTAAATATGAAGATTAAGACGGCTATTGCCAAAGGTCTTACACCAATCTTTTGCTGCGGTGAATCATTGGAACAGCGTGAAATGGGCGTTATGCCTGAACATATACGTATGCAGATTAAAACAGGCATGCTTGGTGTAACTGCTGAGCAGGCTAAAAATATAATAATCGCATACGAACCAATCTGGGCTATCGGTACAGGTAAAACTGCTACTGCGGACCAGGCTGATGAGGTTTGCGGTTTTATTCGCGATGTTATAAGCGAACTTTATGATGCCTCTACTGCACAGGCTATCCGCATACAGTATGGCGGCAGCGTGAAGCCGTCTAATGTTGCCGAACTTATGGCTAAGCCTAACATTGACGGTGGGCTTATTGGCGGAGCTGCTTTAAAGGCTGAAGATTTTACGGATATAGTAAAATATTAATTTTAGGGCGGGAGCAATCTCCCGCCGTATTTTATGAAGATGAAAGGAATTTTTATTATGAGTAAGAAACCTGTTGCATTGATAATCCTTGACGGTTTTGGTTACACACCTGCTGAAAAGGGTAATGCTGTTAAATTTGCAAAAACACCTAATATAGACAGATATATGGAAATGTATCCACATAACCTTATAAAGTGCAGTGGTATGGATGTTGGCTTGCCTGACGGACAAATGGGTAATTCCGAGGTTGGCCACACAAATATTGGTGCAGGACGTGTAGTTTATCAAGAACTTACAAGAATTACAAAATCCATTCAGGATGGAGATTTTTTTGAGAACGAAACATTATTAAAGGCAGTTGAAAACTGTAAAAAGAACAATTCTGCACTTCACATTATGGGACTTATGTCTGACGGCGGTGTACATAGTCATAATACACATCTTTATGGATTATTAGAGCTTGCAAAGAGAAATGGGCTTGAAAAGGTATATGTGCATTGTTTCCTTGATGGTCGTGACGTGCCACCTACATCAGGTGCTGACTATGTGCAGGCATTGGAAGATGAAATGGCTAAAATCGGCGTAGGTAAGGTTGCTTCCGTTATGGGCAGATTTTACGCAATGGACAGAGATAACAGATGGGAACGTGTTTCAAAGGCTTATGAAGCTATAGCTCTTGGTAAGGGTGAGGTTTGTGACAACGCAGTTGAAACAATCAAAAAGTCTTATGAAGGCAGTATTACTGATGAATTTGTGGTTCCTACCATTGTTACAGGCACAGAGCATGTTAAGGAAAATGACAGCGTAATTTTCTTCAACTTCCGCCCTGACAGAGCAAGGGAAATTACAAGAACCTTTGTTGATGCTGACTTTGACGGATTTGACAGAGATTACTTCCCTGTTTTTTATGTGTGCTTTACACAGTATGATGCGGCTATGCCAAATGTTGAGGTTGCCTTTAAACCAACTTCTTTGGATGATACATTTGGTGAATACATAAGCAAAAAAGGTTTTACTCAGTTAAGAATTGCCGAAACTGAAAAGTATGCTCATGTAACATTCTTCTTTAACGGAGGAGTTGAGAGAGAATATGAGGGCGAGGACAGAGCCTTGATTTCCTCACCAAAGGTTGCAACCTATGACTTAAAACCTGAAATGAGTGCCTATGAAGTAGCGGAAGAATGTGTTAAGAGAATAAAAAGTGACAAATATGATGTTATTGTACTAAACTTTGCTAACTGTGATATGGTTGGACATACAGGTGCATTCAATGCGGCAGTATCAGCGGTAGAGGCTGTTGACACTTGTCTTGGCAAGGTAATTGATGCAATACTTGAAAAGGGCGGCTGTGCTTTGGTTACTGCTGACCACGGTAATGCGGAACAGATGCTTGATGAAACAGGAAATGTTCAGACAGCACATTCTACAAATGTTGTACCAATGATTATGATTGGTGTAGAGGGCAAAACTCTTAATGAAGAGGGTAAGCTTGCTGATATTGCTCCTACCTTGCTTGATATTTTAGGGCTTGAAAAGCCTGATTCAATGACAGGGGAATCAATGTTGAGATAATTATAAAGGTGATTCTTTTGAATCACCTTTTACCTATGGAGGGATATTCTGTGACAAAATTACTTTTGGTCCGACACGGACAAAGCAAGGCGAATGATATGGGCGTTTTTGCAGGAAATTATGATGTTGAGCTGACAGAATTAGGACATAAGCAGGCTAAGTGTACTGCAAAATACATAGCAGATAATTACAAGGTGGACAAAGTGTATGCAAGTGATTTAAAGCGTGCATATAAGACCGCTGAATATATTGCTGAGGCTGTTGGTAATAAAGTTGTTGCAAATAAAAAATTTCGTGAAATATCCGCAGGAGTATGGGAAGGCGTAAGGTTTGAAGTTATTTTGAAAGAATATTCTGATGACTGGGAAATGTGGAGAACTGATTTGGGTAATGCAAAATGTACAGGTGGTGAATCTGTCAAAGAGCTTACAGAACGTGTATGCGGCGAACTTAAAAAAGTAGCTGAAGAAAATCACGGCAAAACCATTGTTATTGGTACTCACGCTACCCCTGTCCGTGCCGTTCAATGTATGTTCGGAGGATATACTTTGGATGAAATGAAGGATATTCCGTGGGTTTCCAACGCTTCGGTTACAGAATTAGACTATGCAGATGGTAAGTTTGTTTTGGTAAATGCAGGGCAGGATGGACATTTGTCGGAACTCAGGTCGGTATTGCCTGCAAATGTATGATTTTCCTAAAAAATTAAAATTTTACTTGCATTTATAATTTTTTTATGATATAATACTACAAGTGAATTATCGTACAGGAGGATTTTTAAATGATAGCTATTGTTATTTTACACATTATAGTTGCAATTGCACTTATTGCTATAGTATTAATGCAGTCAGGTAAAACAGCAGGTTTGTCAGGTTCAATCGCAGGCGGTGCTGAAACATTTTTTGGTAAAAACAAGGGTAGAACTATTGACGCAATTTTGTCAAAAATAACTTCTGCAGCAGCAATTGTTTTCCTTGTTACATCGCTTTTGATTTTATTTTTTGTAAAATAATTTGTACTTGATTTAAAAACCGTCGTTTTTCGGCGGTTTTTTTGTTGGTTTATTTTTAGATTATTTTGCAACAATAATCATATACAAATTGGAGATGATTATTATGAATATAAGTGATTTTTTATATAATTATGGATATGCAAAGGATTTTAACCTTGCAGTAGCAGAGGAAGTAAATTCAATTCCTGATATGATTTCGGAATCGGAATTTAAAAGAAGAAAATGTCTTTTTGACTGGCAGATAGTTACAATAGATGGTGATGATTCCAAGGATTTTGATGACGCTGTAAGTGTAAAAAAATTAAAAAACGGAAAATTTGAGCTTGGAGTCCACATAGCGGATGTCAGCCACTATGTTACCGAGGGCAGTGCGTTGGATGCAGAGGCGTATAACAGAGGAACAAGTGTTTATCTTGTGGATAATGTTGTGCCAATGTTACCTGAAAAGCTTTCTAATGATTTGTGCAGCCTTGTGCCGTACAAGCCACGTCTTACACTTTCGTGCATAATGAAAATTGACAGTAAGGGCAATATCGAGGACTATAAAATATGTGAAACCGCTATAAAAAGCAGTGCAAGGCTGACCTACCGAAAGGTTACTCAGGTGCTTGAGGGCAATATGTCTGCACGTAACGAATATGCGGATTTTGTTGAAATGTTTGAAAATATGCGTGAGCTTGCACTTATTTTGCGTGACAAGCGTATGCGTAGGGGTGCAATAGATTTTGACTTTCCTGAACCATATTTTGAACTTGATGAATATGGAAAGGTTGTTGATATAAAACCAAGGGAGCTTTCAATTTCCAATAAGATTATTGAGGAATTTATGCTTGCGGCAAATGAAACAGTTGCAAGGCATTGTGAAAAGGAAGGTATTCCAAGTGTTTATCGTGTCCACGAAGAGCCTGACCCTGAAAAAATAGAAAAACTGGTTAATATAGTAAGGGTTTTTGGACATAAGCTGAAGGTAAAGGATAAGGTTACACCTAAGGCTATGCAAAGTCTGCTGTTTCGCGTAGATGGAACAAATGCACAGACTGTACTTAGTACGGTGATGCTACGTTCCATGATGAAAGCAAGGTATTGTGAGGAAAATCTGGGGCATTTTGGCTTGGCAGCAGAATTTTATTGTCATTTTACCTCCCCTATAAGGAGATACCCCGACCTTGTTGTGCATAGAATTTTAAAGGAATGGTTAAACGGCAATCTTGACGAATGGCGTATAACACACTATAATAAAATTACACGTCGTGCATCGGAGCAATCCTCATTGACTGAGGGTGATGCTACAAATGCGGAACGTGATTATGATGCAATTATGTCCTGTGAGTATATGGAGGATAAAATCGGTCAAGAATTTATTGGGACAATTTCGTCAGTTACGGATTTTGGCTTTTTTGTTGAATTGCCCAATACCGTAGAGGGATTGGTGCGAATGGTTGACCTTGCTGATGATTATTACGATTTTAATGAAGATACAATGCTTTTGACAGGCAGAAGAACAGGCAGAATTTTCTGTATGGGTCAGCAGGTTAAGGTAAGACTTTCTAAGGTTAATACAGAACTTAAGCAAATAGATTTTGTTTTGGCTGAATTTGTAGATAAACAAGCTCCGAAAGAGGTGAAACAACGAGGTGGCAAACAACGGAGTAAACATACAAAAAAAGGTAGAAAAAAGAAATATCGCTCAAAATAAAAAAGCGTACCACGAATATTTTATTGAGGAAACTATAGAATGTGGTATAGAGCTATTCGGTACAGAGGTTAAATCTCTTCGACAGGGCAAGGTTAATTTAAAGGATAGCTATTGCAATATCGTAAAGGGTGAGGTTTTTGTTAACGGTATGCACATAAGTCCTTATGAAAAAGGCAATATTTTTAACAAAGACCCTTTGCGTGTCCGCAAATTGTTGTTGCATCGCAGGGAAATTAATAAGCTAATAGGTCAGTCACAACAGCAGGGTTATACATTGGTGCCTACATCTTTGTACTTCGTTGGTTCCAAGGTTAAGCTGGAACTTGCATTGGCAAAGGGTAAAAAGCTTTATGACAAACGTGATGACGCCGCAAAGCGTGATGCAAAACGTGATATGGACCGTATGATAAAGGAAAGAAATAGGGGTTGACAACGGATAGTATGTGATATATTATAGTTGTTGCCTCTTAATATGGGGATGCAATGGTTTCGACGGGGGCATTTAAGCAGGATAAGCGGGTAGTGGTCGGGCGCCACTTTAAAAGCTCGAACTTTTAAAATTAAACGTTAACAAAAATTTAGGTAACGCTGCCTAATTAACGGCGGCCGTTCTGCCTGGTTTTACCACGCCCCGGGACAGAGCGTCGAGTAGTGGTGAACGTGAATATGCAAAGCTTTGAGCATATCATGAATAATGAAGCTACTGAAAAATACAGATTGTTTGTGTTCTGTTTCTGGAGGGAATGTCAAACATAAACTAAACTCGTAGAAAGTCTTGCGGCGTCTTTTCGCACAGGAGTTCGATTCTCCTC
>JAZSKK010000176.1:0-1754 GCA_045534795.1 Clostridia bacterium
GAATAAATCTGCATATCAATGTTTGCAGCAATTTTTGATGCAAATACTATGTTTCCGCTTGCCTCTTTAATTGCTACGATATTTTCGGTCTTTGAAAGCTCATCCAATGCACCAAGTGATAAACCTACGCCTGTGCGTGAAGGTACATTGTAAAGTATGACAGGAATGTCAATAGCATTAGCGATAGTGTTGTAATGAGTAACCAGCCCTTTTTGAGATGTCTTATTGTAATAGGGAGTAACACAAAGTACACCGTCAAGACCTGCTTTTTGTGCGTATTTTGAAAATTCAACAGCGTGGTCCGTAAAGTTAGAGCCTGTACCGCCAATAAGAGGTATCTTACCGCCCACCCTGTCTTTAGCGTAGTCAAAAATTCGAAGATGTTCATCGTCAGGTAATGTCGGAGCTTCACCTGTTGTACCGCACAGAATAATAGCATCTGTGCTGTTTTCCAGATGAAAATCCAGCAATTCACCAAGTTTGTCAAAATCAACCTTGTTGTTTTTAATTGGAGTAACCAAAGCAACACCGGAGCCTGTAAATACAGTTTTTTTCATAATGAATACCTCCTTGAATATTGATTTTATTTGTCAAAATAACCCTTTGCAGCCAACAATTCTGCCATTTCAACAGCACCACCTGCAGCACCGCGTAGAGTGTTGTGTGAAAGGCTTACAAATTTGTAGTCATAAACCTTATCTTCACGAAGACGGCCTACGGATACACCCATACCGTTGTAAAGCATACGTTCGGATTTAGCCTGTGGGCGGTCATCTTCTTCAAAATATGTAAGGAACTTTTCAGGAGCAGAAGGAAGACCAAGCTTTTGTGGCTCACCTTCATAGTTTGCCCAGATTTCCTTAATTTCATCAATAGTTGGTTTCTTTTCGAATTTTACAAACACTGCAGCCGTGTGGCCGTTTGAAACAGGTACACGCAAGCACTGTGTTGTAATAACAGGGGAAGAAGCATCAACAATCTTGTCACCTTCAATTTTACCCCAAACCTTAAGTGGTTCAAGCTCACTTTTTTCTTCTTCACCACCAATGTAAGGAATAAGATTATCCACCATTTCAGGCCAGGTTTCAAAAGTTTTGCCCGCACCTGAGATTGCCTGGTATGTACAAGCAATAACTTCCTTTACACCAAATTTTTCCTTCAATGGGTGAAGTGCAGGAACATAGCTCTGAATAGAACAGTTTGACTTAACTGCAATAAAGCCTCTTTTTGTGCCAAGTCTTTTTCTCTGTTCGTGTATAATTTCAGCATGTTCAGGATTAATTTCAGGAATAATCATTGGTACGTCAGGTGTGTGACGATGAGCAGAGTTGTTTGAAACAACAGGGCATTCCAATTTAGCATATTCTTCTTCCAAAGCTTTTATTTCATCTTTTTTCATATTAACTGCACAGAAGATAAAGTCAGCCATAGAAGCGATTTTTTCTTTGTCTGCTTCAGCATCCATAACAACCATATCTGCAACCTTGGCAGGCATTTCAATATCCATAGCCCAACGTGGACCAATAGCGTCCTTATAAGCTTTGCCTGCACTTCTGCCGGAAGCTGCAAGTCCTACGATATTAAACCAGGGATGGTCTGCAAGTAAAGTGATAAAACGCTGACCAACCATACCTGTTGCACCAACAATAACTACATTATAATTTTTCATTTCAAACAAACCTCCAAAATGTCCGTAATTCTATACTATTATAATATCATTATTGTAATAAAGTGTCAAATGTTTTTCCTCTTCA
>JAZSKK010000138.1:0-2458 GCA_045534795.1 Clostridia bacterium
TATTATGGTAGTAAGCTAAGTGGTGCACCATCAGGGACTCGAACCCGGGACACCCTGATTAAGAGTCAGGTGCTCTACCAACTGAGCTAATGGTGCATACGACTTGTGCTTTTCTCAAGCACAAGACATATTCTAACATAATAATAAATATTTGTCAATACTTTTTTTCGTGTTTTAATAAATTAATTTTCTTCGTTATCTACTATTTCGTTAGCTTCAACATCTGTCTGAATTACAGGACTTTTTTCCTGACCAGATACAGGTAATTTTATAATTACCTCAGTGCCAACTTTGTATTCACTGTTGATTTTTATTGTGCCTCCGTGGAGCTTTACAATTTCATAGGCTATTGCAAGGCCTAATCCTGTACCGCCCTTTTCCCTTGAACGTGCTTTGTCAACACGGTAAAATCTCTCAAATATTCGTGGGAGGTCTTTTTCAGGAATACCAACACCGTTATCCTTTATTTTTATATAAGCTTCATTATATAAATAACCTGTAAATACTTCAATTGCACCGCCCTCGGCAGTATATTTGATTGAATTTGAGATAATGTTTGTTATAACCTGTTCGATTCTGTCAATATCTGCATTTATCACAGGGCATTTGATAAGAGGGACATAGGTTAGTGTAAGCTTATCATTTTCTGCCTGAAATTTCATTTTTGTTACTACATCGTTAACTAAATCCTCAAGAGAGAAATCTGTTTTCATTATTGTAAGCTTGTTGCTGTCAAAACTGCTTAGTGTCAAAAGCTCCTTAACTATACGTGTCATTCTGTCAACCTCACGTATTATAACGTTTAAAAATTTTCGTTCGTCAGGATTATCGGAACTGTCTGACAAAGTTTCGGCGTATGTTTTAATTGTAGTAAGAGGAGTACGTAGCTCGTGTGATACATTTGCAACAAATTCTCTTCGTGAAATTTCCAGCCTTTCACTTTCTGTTATATCCTGTATAACCACAACAACACCGTCAGTTTTTTCGTCATCAACTTTAAATGATGCAAAAAAAGCCTTAAAATATTGTCCGTTTACACTGATGTTTTTGCTGATAGTTTCAAAGTGGTCAAGATATAATATTTCCGCATGGCAAACAGCAACATCATATTGCTTAAAATATTCGTCAAAAATTATTGTATCTACATCTTCGTCGGAAATATTTAACATAGTTTTTGCTTCTGGGTTGATAAACATAATATGTTGTTCGGTATCAAATGCAATGACGCCGTCGTTCATATTTCTCAAAACAGTTTCAAGTTTTATTTTTTCCTGGTCAATTTCTTCCATAGAAGATTTTATTACAGATGACATATAATTAAATGCCTTAGCCAGCTTACCGATTTCATCTCGTGAATTTACCGATATTTTGGTGTCAAACCTACCCTTTGCCAATGCTTCAGCCTTTCTTGTGATGTTTTTAATAGGCTTTGTAATGGTTCTTGACATAATAAGTCCCAAAATTATAGATATCATAATACCTATAAATAATGCCTGTGAAACAATCAGCATCATAGATTGGGTAATATCCAAAACTTCAGTTTTGCTGTCACGTATATAAATTATATAGTTTTTTGTAGGATAGGCATAGTCAATATAGTTGGTGTCATTATATACCTTATCGCCGATTTTTGATGACATTGCGGAAATTATATTTTCTGTTTTTTCTATTGAATTAGTAATGTTATCAGGGCTGTACAGTACATCACCGCTTTTTTTATTCAATATGTAATAACTTCTGTTGGAATTTATACCCATTCGACCGGAATATGTATTCAATAATGATTTTACACTTTCCAGAGGATAGTCGGATTTTTCGGCTTTGGTTAGCTGTTCGGTTAATTCTTCGGAAAAAGCAATGGAAATTTCCTGCTGAAATCTGTTGAGATAAAAAGTAGAAATCTGTTCCTTCATTACAATACCAAAAACCATGATTATTGATAAAACAACCAATAGGAACATTGCCACTATTTTCCATTGTACTGATGATTTAAACATTATATCAATCCTTTATTTCACTTAACTTTTCTTTTATCATTTGCAGGGCTTTTGCTCTGTGACTTATTTTGTTTTTCAGTTCTGCACTTATTTCAGCAGACGTCATATCATATTCAGGCAAGTAAAACAGACAATCATATCCAAACCCGCCTGTCCCTTTCATTTTGTAGTCAATCTGTCCGTGAAATTCACCTTCCACATTAATTATTTTACCATCAGGAAATGCAAGAGCTATCGCACATACAAATTTTGCTTTTCTGTTATCCTTATTTTCCATATTTTTAAGGAGCAGAAGGTTGTTTTCCAAATCATCACCGTGTTCACCTGCGTACCTTGCAGAATATACACCAGGAGCACCGTCAAGGGCATCTACAACAAGTCCGCTATCGTCTGCAAGAGTTATTTCGTTACATACCCTCATAATTTCAATGGCTTTTTATGTTGCATTACCGCAAGATGTA
>JAZSKK010000132.1:0-5136 GCA_045534795.1 Clostridia bacterium
TGTAGCCCTGTGCTACTTCTGCACTGGAGAGAGGGGTACCGCAGCGTGGGCAGTAAGGAACAATCTTAAAGCCCTTGTAAAGCAAATCCTTTTCCCAGATTTTTTTAAGAGCCCACCATTCAGATTCAATAAAGTCATTATGATATGTTACATAAGGGTCATCCATATCAGCCCAAAAGCCGACTGTGTTAGAAAAATCCTCCCACATTCCCTTATATTTCCATACACTTTCCTTACAGTGGTCGATAAAAGGCTCAAGACCATATTCCTCAATCTGCTCCTTGCCGTCAAGACCCAAAAGCTTTTCAACCTCAAGTTCAACAGGCAGACCATGAGTATCCCATCCTGCTTTTCTTAAAACCTTATATCCCTTCATAGTACGGTATCTTGGAATCATATCCTTGATAACACGTGTTAAAACGTGGCCTATATGGGGCTTACCGTTTGCAGTAGGCGGACCATCATAAAATGTATAGGTTTCTCCTTCTTTTCTAAAGTCAACGCTTTTTTCAAAAATATTGTTTTCATTCCAGAATTTTAAGGTTTCTTTTTCTCTTTCTACAAAGCTCAAATTTGTAGAAACCTTGTTATAAAGCATTGCACATCCTCCTTGTAAAAATCATAATAATCAAAAAGACTCCGCCCGTAATAGGACGAAGTCTAAATCGTTAACCACCTATTAACATACCATCATATGTCTTTCCTTAACGCAGAAAATACGGCTCAGCTTAATAGCAACACGGCGTTGGGCCTGCAACTCGGAAGTGATTTTCAAACAATGGTAATCAGCACCGGGCTTACACCGTCCCCGGTTCGCTTTTGCCTTTCCGCAAGGTTTTACTGTCTTCGTCATAGTTTTTAGATATTAAATTCAATTAAGTATAGCACAACCGGATAAATTTGTCAATTCTTAATTATCCGCATTTAAAAGGTACTCTATTTCCTTTGTATCAAAGTCGTGTACAAGGTTTTCTTCAGAAGCATCTTCCTCTGCCTCTTCAGCCGGTTGTTCATCAGCCTGTTCATCTTCAGCTACAGGTTCTTCAACCTCTTTTTCAGGTTCAACCTCTACGTCTTCCTTAACCTGCTGAATTTTCTCCTCAACCTCTTCAACAACCTCCATAGCTTCCTTCATTCCCCTGATTTCCATAAGAGTTTTGTCAGAAGTTTCTGCCTGTTTCAAAAGTCCAAGCTGAGATTCCAAAAGAGCAGTCATCTTTGCAGTATATACATCAATGCCACGCTTTAATTCTTCATATCTGTATTCAAGCTTTTTAACTTCTTCAAAGGAATTAGCAACAATTTCCTTTGCCTTATTATTTGCATCAGCTATAATATTAGCCGCCTTTTCTTCAGCATTTTTTTGTACCTGTTCACCTGCAGACTGTGCCACTACCAATGTACTTTGCAACGTAGTTTCAATATTTTTATACTGCTTTACACTTTCCTCAAGCTTTGTAATACGGTCCTTACAGTCCATATTTTCCTTATAAAGTCTTTCATATCCATCTATGACAAGGTTTAAAAATTCATCAACCTCCTGCATAGAATATCCGCTGAATGTTCTTTTGAACTCCTTGTTCTGAATATCAAGGGGTGTCAACATAGTCCTTCATCCTTTCGTATAAATATCTTAAATATATCGCCGCAAAGTTATAAAAGTTCTGCCCTTTTTGGAAGTGCCTCCTGTTTTATAAAACAAAACTCTGCCATATCCATGTATTGAAAGCATATCTCCCTCTTCGGGCTTGTAGTCATTTTTATCCTTTACTTCCCAATTAACACTTACTCCCCCACGGGATATAAGATTAGCTGCCTCCGTGCGTGATATTCCCGTACCTGCACTTACAACAGCGTCAAGCCGTATTGAATTTACAGAATCAGTAATCTCCTTAAACTTTTTAGGAGGTACAGAGATATTTGCAAAATCCGAAACAGTAAGCACCACTCCACAGTTGCCGATTTTTTCTATCTGTGCAACAATGTAGTCTGCAATATCATCAGTACAAAAAATATATCCGCAATCATCACAAACAACTATATCGCCGATTTTTTCACGCTTTATACCCAGATTAAGCACCGCACCCATATAGTCACGATGAGAAAGACGGCTTTTGTTTTTAGTCTGTGCCCTGATAACACGTATTGGTATATCCTCGTTTTCAGGATACAAAAAATCAGGATAGCACACAAGCATACACCTTTCCGCCTCATCATATCCGCCATAAAGGCCATAGGAAACACTATAGCTATCTGCAACCTTTTTTGCAAGGTTAATTTCATGCCCGTTTAAAAACTGAGTATTCCGTATTATATTTTTGTCCATTGTGGCGGTGACTGTATCAATTACCCTTGATACAAGAATTTTATCATCGTCAGTTTCCGCCATACTAAGTAATTTTTTTCTGTCCATTTATAAAAAATTCACCAAAAGAGTCAAAATAATTCTCTGTAAAAACTGCATTATCAAAATTGCAAGAATAGGTGAAAAATCAAGTGGCATACCTACATTCAAAAACCTGTCAATCAACCTTCTGCATGGTGCCAAAACAGGCTCCGTCGCCATATATACCCACTGTGTCAACCTGCTGTAAACAGGAAAAAATGACAAAATACATCTTGCAAAAATAAGCAATTCATATATAGAAAAAACGGCGTTGATCAATCTGATAATAATAATCAAAAAATCACCTCTTAGTAATTCCAGGGGAATACGCCTTTGTTTCTAAGCTCGTCCTTAAAATCACCCATAATACCTACATTATATGGAGCGATAAGGAATATACCTGTAGAAATCTTCTGAATATTGCCGTCCAATGAATAAACTGCACCGCTCAAAAAGTCAACAATTCTTCTTGCTATATCCTTTTCAACGCCTTCAAGATTTATTACAACAGGCTTTTTCTGTTTTAAATGTTCAGCAATATCCTTAGCTTCATCAAAGCTTTCAGGAGTAACAACAACAACCTTAAGCTGTGTAGTAGTGTTGATGTTTACAACCTTTCCTTTTTTTACAGAAAAATCCAATTCTTCCTTCTTTTCGCTTTCAAAGTATTCTTCATTTTCCAAATCGTCATCGGTGCCTGCAAAAAAATTAGTCATTTTGTCAATAATATTTGCCATTTTATATACCTCCTAAATGTTATAATTTCTATTACCGAAAATACTTGTCCCGATTCTTACCATATTAGAGCCCATCTCTATAGCTGCCTCAAAATCGCCCGACATACCCATAGACAAATATTCCATAGATATATTATCATATTTTTTTCGAGAAATGTCAATAAATAAATTATTACAAATTTCGAAATATTTCTTGTTTTCCTCCAAATCCGCATAAAGTGAGCCTATTGTCATAAGTCCCTTTACCTTTACACATTCCATTTTTTCAGCAAATTCAAGCATTTTTTCCACTTCGTCGATATCCATACCTGATTTTGTGGATTCCTTTGAAATGTTAATCTGCAACAAAATATCCTGCGTAATATTATGAAGTTTGCAATATGTTTCAATTTCCTCCATCAATTTTAACGAATCTACGGAATGTATAAGCTTTGTTTTTCCTGCAACATATTTTATCTTGTTGCTCTGAAGCTGACCAATCTGGTGCCAGTTTACATTTTGAATAACCTTGGATTTATCTCTTATCTCCTGTGGTCTGTTTTCACCAAAATCCAAAAGACCGTAATCCACAGCTTCCTGTATCAAGGGAATATCCACCGTTTTTGAAACTGCTATAAGGTTTATATCCTCTCCGCACCTGCCGCTTTTTTTAGCCGCACAATCAATACGATATTTAATTTCATCAATATTCCTTGCAATACTCATATACTGTCACCCTCCTTTACGCCACCGGATATTACAACTTCATCATATAAAAGGAGGTTGTTGCTTGCAGAATTATCTTCTTTGATTATAACATAAGCCTCATCGGAGTAGAGAATATTTACATCTCTGCGACGTATAATACCCTCACTGCTAACATAAACGTAGTATCCACCGTCTTCGTCAATGTGAACTGCATCCTTTGAAACCTTAAAACCGTTATACGTCTTTCTTATTATCTCTGCGTTTACAATTCTTGTAGTATATATACCAGAAAACAGGCTGTGACTTTCCACAACAATAGCCACCTTACCATTTTCAGCATCTGAAATACTATAAACTGTTCCGTCCATAGTATCATCAGAAATATCGGTAAACCTTAGTGAAACGGAATTACCAACCTTCATATCCTCAACCCATTTTTCATCAACAATCGCAACAAAATACCACTGATAATTATTTATAATCTTAAGACAAGGTTCGCCCCTTTCCACCTTGTCAGGCACTGCTTTGCTCTCTTTAGGACTATTATTCAGATATGCCGGAGTAATTGTATCAAGGTTTTTAATATTAAAATACTCTTCGCAACCGTCAATCTGCGAGCACATTATACCTGCTCTGCTTGCATACATTGCTGTAGCTTTACCTGAAATAGAGCCTTCCAATTGGCTCTTTTGTGCCTTTAATTTTTCCAGAGTAGTCTGTGTAACTGCACCTTCACCCGTATCCTTGCGGATGATACGGATAATATCATCCTTGTACTGTGTTACAGCGGATACATTGCCTGAATATACGGCACTTACTATCATATCAATATCGTTTTCTATCTGGGAAGTACCGCCCATTGTATCACCGGCGTACAGATTTTTTTCAACACTGCTGCCCTCAATCTCATTAATACGCTTATGGACGCTGGAAAGCTCATTTTTTACTTCATCACTTACATCACCGCTGTAAACAACGGCTACTGCAGCGCCTTTTGAAACACGCTTTCCTTCATCTGCCCTAAAGCTTATAACCCCTGCCTCAGGCGCATTAATCACCATCTCATCACGCATTATATACCCTGTAACGGCGGTTTTATCCTCCGCAGTACCTATCATTACAGTTTCAGTACCTAATCCGGCACGGGAATTGCTTGTAAAAATATATAGAGCTACAAAAACCGCTATAAACAGTAAAACTGCAAGCACAAGAAAAACCTTTTTATTTTGTTTCTTCTTTTTTCTCTTTGGTTTATTATCTGACAAGTTTCACACCACCGATTATTTTTTCTTTAAAATATTCAAAACCTCTTCAATACTGCTTATC
>JAZSKK010000136.1:0-2432 GCA_045534795.1 Clostridia bacterium
TTTATTAAATAAAAAACACAACAGCACATTGTGTTGTTGGGTTTTTACTTTACTTAGTATTAATATTAATATATTTAGGTTCAAGCTTTGAATACATTATTTTTTGACTGCTGTACAGACCATAATACCCTGACATCATATAGCTGACACCACAGACTATTGCGAAAATCAAAATAGCATCTGCACCAAAAACCTCAAGAGCAAGCATAATTGATGCAAATGGACAATTTACCACACCGCAGAACAATGCGACAAAACCTATAGCAGCACCAAAGCTTGGGTCAAGTCCTAAAAATGCTCCTGCAACGCAGCCAAAGGTTGAACCTATAAAGAAGGTAGGTACAATTTCTCCACCCTTAAAGCCTGCACTAATAGTAATAACTGTAAATAATATCTTTAAAACAAAAGCCCACGGATTTGCATTACCCTCTATTGCCCGGGAAATTACATCCATTCCTGCACCATTATAATCATTAGTATGTACAATCAACGTCAACAGGATAATTGCACAGCTACCAACAAAAGCCCTGATATAGCTGTTTTTTACAGTTTTTTCAGCAAAGACAGAAAAATATTTTATAGCCATACAAAAGCCTATACTAACCAATGCACATAAAATTGAAAGAATAATTACTCTGATAAAAGTCAGAATGTCAAGCTGTTGCATTACTGCACTATCAAATTTAACAGGAGTTACACCAAACATAAGTGCTACATTATATGCAACAACTGACGATAAAATGCACGGCACCAAGGCAACATAGTATATAACACCAACGCTGATAACTTCAAGTGCAAAAAAGGTTGCAGTAAGCGGTGTGCCAAACAAGGCGGCAAACACACCGCTCATACCAAGCATAACTATAAGGTGCATATTCTTTTCATCAAGCTTAAAAAATTTACCAAATTGATAACCAATACTTCCGCCAAGCTGTAGTGCTGCTCCTTCTCTACCTGCAGACCCACCAAGAAGATGAGTAATTACCGTACTTATAAAAATTAACGGTGCCATAAGTATCGGAACTTTTTTGTCTGTTCTTACAGATTCAATAACTCTGTTTGTACCTGCATTAACCTTACAAAGCTTGTACATATAAACAATCAACAAGCCGCCTATTGGCAAAAGAAAAATCAACCAGGAATTTTCAGCACGTATTTCTGTAACATAATCTACACTCTTGTGAAAGGCAGTACCTACAAGTCCACCAACCATACCTACAATAATTGCAATTAATCCCCATTTAATAAAGGTTTTAATATAATTTAACGAAGACATTATTTTTCTATAAATTATTTTATTCATTATAATCACCATAAAGTTTTCCACTAACATTATATGACTGCGGCTTATATGTAACCGATGAAATTTTAGAGCCGCTGACACCATATTTAGGATTATATCCAAACAGATTTATGTATTTATGGAGGTCGTCTTCCTCCTCTGACATTGCTTTTAATACTTCAATTAAAGCTAGTGTATCATCAATAGCCCTGTGGCTGTTAATAACTTTATTTCCCAGGTTATATTTAACAATAGCATTTTCAAGCTTATGAGGATATTCAGCCCTGTCCTTATAAACAGTTAATGCATCAAGCATATTTACCTTCTTCAATATTGATGCAAAATTATTTTCTGCAAGAAAATAGTATATAAAATTCATATCAAATTGTGCATTATATGCAACAATCAATATTTTATTATCATCAAACAATTTTACAAACTTTTCACACACATTTTTTGATGTATTACCTTGGGTAATCAAGATTTCGTTTGTAATACCTGTAAGCTTTTCAATTTCTTCAGGCACAGTTTTGCCCTCAGGCAGCCTGATAAATTCATCAAGTTCGTCTGTTACCTTTATAATACCATCATCAAAAATTATCCTTACTGCAGATAATTCAATAATTTTGTCATTTTTAAAATCAAGACCTGTAGTTTCAGTATCCAAAACCACAATACTGTCATATAGGGCAAATAATTTATCAAGCATAGCTAATCTTTTCCATTCCTCACAAATATTTTACACATTAGATATTATACTTCCTTAAGAATTTAAAGTCAACCGATAATTATTTGAATTTTTTTACTTTTTTTAAAAAAAGTATTGATTTTTATAAAAAAGTATAGTATAATATTAACGTTGCTTGACCAAGGCGACAGAATATTTGCAGGTGTGGTGGAACTGGCAGACGCGCTGGACTCAAAATCCTGTGGTAGTGATACCGTGTGGGTTCGACTCCCACCACCTGCACCATAAAGACGGTTTTCTTAACCGTCTTTTTTTCTTATAAAAACACTTTTTCCAATTAGGTATATTCGACATTGAATCACCTCTTTTGCCCCTTGCATCTTCTGATAATATTTTATTATTGTATTAAAATAATTCACATAATACAGCTTGAGATATTTTATCTTTCATAAAAATTATTGG
>JAZSKK010000081.1:0-4679 GCA_045534795.1 Clostridia bacterium
AAAAAGTGTGGCTGTATATGATTATTATAACGGAAAAGACGAGCCATTTATTGATGATAAGGACGTTATTGAGTACGTGGAAAAATTGCATAAGGAATTTATCAGTTCAGAAAACGTATATACTATATATCCGGAAATTAACGGAGGGGAATATCACACCAGAATAAACATAAAATATAAGTTAAAAAATGGTAAAGAGGTTGCACGTGTATATTGGTCAAGCAACAGAGAAAAGTATGATATAATGAATAATTTATACGCTTTCGATGAATATAAATATGCCGTTCAACGTATTTTGTCATATGATTCCCAGGAGATTTATCGTTTAACCTTATATTCAAACAGGAATGGCGAATCATTGACTATTTCTGACCTTGATGAAATAGAGGAATTGCATAAATCACTGAATGCCGATATTTTACAGCTTGATTATAGCCAGATTTATTATGAAAGATTTTGGAGTGATAATTTAAGCATTGAAATTGGTTATGAAAGTGATGAAAACGGTGGATTAATATCTGTAGACTATCTTGATTATTATATAAACCGAAATTTCAAAAACACAATAAATTGGTTCAGGGAAAATGGCTACGGAGATTATATAGATATTGGCTCTGAAAAGGATTTGTATGTAGGTTATAAGCCTGATTTTATAAAAAGTGCAGATGAAATCATAAGTAATGCAGTTGAATTCACAGCGCCTGTTTTACCAAAGAATGAGTATGCGTATATAAAAGACAGCGATATAAAAAATAAGCTGATAGAATATATAGATAGTTCTTACATAGAATATTATCCCGATAAAGAATATTATTATATAATAGAAATAATGAATAATGGCGGATACAATACCTTTGGAATGTTAAGTGGCGAAGAGTTACAAAAGGTTATGGGATTTATGGTTGAATAGGCTTAAAAACAGCATGGTTATTACCGTGCTGTTTTTGCATTGTATTGTAGAATTTATAGTAGTTGAAAATATAAGTATTTTGTGTTAAAATGATGAAAAGCCTTCCCCTTGAGAGGAAGGGAGACCGCTTGCGGTGGATGAGGTGACATATTATACAAAATTGCATTTACACCTCATCAGTCACTACGTGACAGCTTCTCCTCAAGGAGAAGCCCTTACATTAGGAAAGGTTATTTTTATATGATAAACGAATTTTCAAGAACAGAGCTATTGCTTGGTGAAGAAAAATTGAATAAACTTAAAAATTCTACCGTTGCCGTATTTGGTGTAGGCGGTGTAGGTGGTTATGTTGCGGAGGCGTTGGCACGCAGCGGTGTTGGGCACATTGTCCTTGTTGACAATGATGTTGTAAGCCTGACGAACATTAACAGACAGATTATAGCATTACATTCTACCATAGGTATGCCAAAAACAGAGATTATGGAAAAAAGGATTAAGGATATTAACCCACAAGCAAAGGTAGAAGTGCATAATTGTTTTTATTTGCCTGAAACAAGCGGGGAATTTGACTTTTCAAAGTATGACTATGTGGTGGATGCAATAGATACTGTAAGTGGCAAAATTGAGCTTGTAATGCAGGCACAGAAAAGTGGAACACCCATAATATGCTCTATGGGTGCAGGCAACAAGCTTGACCCTACGGCATTTGAAGTTGCGGACATTTACAAAACATCAGTATGTCCACTTGCAAGAGTTATGCGGTACGAACTTAAAAAGCGTGGGATTAAAAGGTTAAAGGTTGTATATTCAAAGGAAAAGGCTATCACTCCATTTGAAAATACGGATTGTGATGAAGGCGGTAAAAAAGCTACACCAGGCAGTATTGCATTTGTGCCATCTGTTGCAGGGCTTATTATCGCGTCGGAGGTTATAAAAGATTTATGCCAAGACAGTTAGAAAAATATCAGCTTATTGAACGAAGTCTGATTAAAAAATACAGAAAAGAAATATGGAACCCGTTTATTGCAGGGGTAAAAAGGTATGAGATGATTAACAACGGTGATAAAATTGCCGTATGTATATCAGGCGGTAAGGATTCCTGGATTATGGCAAATCTGATGCGCCACCTGCAAAGGATAAGTGAAACAAGGTTTGAACTTGTGTATCTTTGTATGGACCCTGGGTATAGGGAAGTAAACCGTAAAAAAATAGAGGACAACGCAAGGCTTATGAATATTGACCTTGATGTGTTTGAGTCCGACATTTTTGACGCAGTTAATACTATGGACGGAGCACCCTGTTATATGTGTGCAAGGATGCGCCGCGGACATCTGTACGCAAAGGCAAAAGAGCTTGGGTGTAATAAAATTGCCTTGGGGCATCATTTTGATGATGTTAATGAAACTACCCTTATGGGTATGATGTACGGTGCACAGATACAGGGTATGTTGCCTAAACTGCACAGCACAAACTTTGAGGGTATGGAACTTATACGCCCCCTTTATTGTGTCCATGAAGATTCAATAATTGCATGGAAAAATTATAACAATCTTGAATTTATACAGTGTGCATGCAGATTTGTTGAAAATCGTGACAATTCGTCAGACGGCATAGGAGAGTCCAAAAGACAGGAAATTAAGTTTTTAATACGTGATTTAAAAAAGATAAATCCCTTGGTGGACAGTAACATTTTTAACAGCATACACTCTGTTAATGTGGATACCATGCCGGGATACAAAATGAAGGGCAGGGAATATACTTTTTTAGATAACTTTTAAGGAGCATATATGGACAAAAAAATTATTAATCTTGTAATATGCGTTTTAATATGTGTGATAGCAGTTTTTGGTCTTGTAATATATCAACTTGCCACGGATAGCAATGTAAATGAAGCACAAAAAACACAAAATCAGCTTGAAGAAACGGTTATAGACGACCCTGTGGAGGGTGATTTTAAAATACACAGGTCCGAAAATGGCTATATAGTAAAATATCCTGCAAATATGCAGGCAAAAAGTATGGCAAAGGCTATTGATTTTATTTTGGATGATGACAAAAGCGGTTCAAGCCTCAATATAATTACTGCAAAAAATGACGGAAGCCTAAAGCCAATGACACGTGAGGAATTTGAATATTCTCTTATGACAGATGCGGTTTTAATCAGCTATGACCAGGTTGATTTAAACGGAACTGTGGCAACCTGTGCAAAATTTTTATATAACAACAATACAGTTACACAGACTATTGTTATTAAAGATGATTACGGATATAACATTACGACAACGGAAAGCAGTAATATAAGCGGGGAAATGTCGCAGATTTTTAATGATGTTGTGCAATCATTTACCCTTAATTGATTTGATGCCCGAGGTTATCTGGCACACGCCCACGGTAAGCAAAAACACAGCGAATATTTTGCTTAACAAAGGGGTTGAAAGGTATTTTGTGCAGTACGCACCTATGCCTGCACTTATTATTCCTGTTGATGCTATTTTAATGGCGATTTTAAAATCTATGGTTTTGTTTTTAATATGGACAATAAGTGCAAATATTGCGGTTGGTATAAAGTAAAGCAGGGTAATGCCCTGCGCTATTTTCTGGTCAAAGCCTAAAAATATTGTCAGTACTGGAATAAGTATTATTCCTCCGCCTATACCCATACCGCTTATTATGCCGGATACAAGTCCTGCAATTATAAGATAAATCATTTTATCACCCTTACAAAAAAGTTTTTATACCACCTGCAATCATTGATATACCAAATATTATTTTTAAAAATGACGACGGTATTTTTTTAAGAAATTTTGCACCGATTATTGCTCCTGCACATCCTGCGGCGGCTAAAATCAGTGTAGATTTAACGTCAATGTTACCTTGACGAAAGTAAAAAAATGCAGATACTACGGTTATGGGCAGTATGACGGCTATGGCGGTGGAATGGGATTTCTTTGCATTTACTCCAAGCCATTCTATGGACGGCACAACTATAGTGCCTCCCCCTGTACCCAAAATTCCGTTTACAAATCCTGCAAAAATTCCAATTATATAAAAAGCGTATTTTTTCATATAAAACCTCACTTTTTTAGTGTTAGTTTGTAATTTTTTTAAAAAAATATCCGTTTTTTTCAAAAAAGGTTTGATATTTTTCATAAAATGTATTAAAATATAATTAAGTATGCACATGGAGGTGTATTTTTATGAATGCTAAAATTGAAAATAACAATGGTTTGATTACAATTTCAAATGATGTTATAGCTACTATCGCTGGCGATGCTGCTACACGCTGCTACGGTGTGGTTGGTATGGCGGTACGCAATAAAGCAGATGGTATTGCTTCATTGTTGAAAAAGGATGCGATGTCTAAGGGCATAAAGGTTTCAGTTGATGATGAAGGTCTTACTATTGACGTTCACGTAATTGTAGGCTATGGAATCAACATAAAAACAACATCAGAAAGTATTATAGAAAGCGTTAAATACAATGTTGAGAGTGTAACAGGCTTTTCAGTAAAGCAGGTTAACGTTAATGTTGAAAGCGTCAGAGTAGATTAAGGAGTGAAGCAGTTGATAAAGATATTAGATGGCAATATGCTTAAAAAAGCATTTTTAAGCGGTGCAAACAACCTTGAAAATAACAAAAAAATGGTTGATGATTTAAATGTATTCCCTGTTCCCGACGGCGATACAGGTACAAATATGTCTATGACAGTTATGGCTGCAGCACGTCAGATTGCTGCCCTTGATACAAACAGTGTTTCTAAGGTTGCGGA
>JAZSKK010000174.1:0-1590 GCA_045534795.1 Clostridia bacterium
CCAATAACAAACAAATTCAATACAGGTGTTGGAATCATACCGTTAATAATAAGATTACTGTCCGGATAAACATTCTGCATCCAACCCATAACAGTAATTACACCCATAGTAATAATTCTTATAGGCATAAACAAGTACAATGCACAATCAAGAGGGAATATTGACCTTTCAACAAAAGCCTTTTTAATACACTTTTTGAAGAAACGGCAGAAAACATCTGCATGTCCCTGCATCCATCTGATACGCTGATTCCATGACTGTCTGAAGGTGATAGGCTTTTCATCATAAACAATAGCGTCATAAGCCCATGCTACTCTGATATTGTTCAGACATAGTTTCATCGTAAATTCCATATCCTCTGTAAGACAGGTAGCACCCCAGCCTATTTCACGAAGTACATCTACTGCAACAGAAAAACCTGTTCCGCATAGCTGACATCCTAAACCAAGATTGTATCTTGACTGTTGGAACAGCTTATTTGTTGACCAAAAACCTAAAGAATATGAATATGATACCCATGAATCATTAGGATTTTTACTGTCAATATAGCCCTGAACAACTTTAAAACCTCTCTTATTCTGTTCGTTTATATGGTAAAGAAAATCTTTATCTACAATGTTATCAGCATCAAAAATTACGATTGAATCATATTTTCTATCCATATTATATATTTTATCGAACATCCATTCAAGAGCAAAGCCTTTACCCTTTTCAACGTCATTGAAACGTTCAAAAACTTCAGCACCGGCTTCTCTTGCAAGCTGTGCAGTATTATCAGTACAGTTATCAGCAATAACAAAAATACTGTATTTATCCTTTGGATAATCAAGCTTTGTTAAACTTTCAACCATATTTGTAATAACCTGCTCCTCATTGTGGGCCGCAACAACAAGTGCAAAGTCGTGATTTTTATCATTTACAACGGGTCTATTTCGCTTTGGAACAAAGGCAAAAATAGAAATAGTAAAGTAGTATGCACCAAGCATCAAGAATAAAATCTGAATGATGTAACCAACCCATAATAATACGTCAGTCATACAATTCCCCTCTCAAAATACTAATAAGCATAATTTTATTACATCTGCCCAAAATACAGGAAAATGTTTGTGCAATCAGCACACCACAGATAATATACACTATATTTTTAAAAATGTCAATCATAATTTTATTTTTTTCAAAAATTTTTTTCTTATGATAGACAAAACACTTAAAATAGTGTAAAATATATCTATATTATTTAAAATGTATATTGAGGTTTTTTATGATGAAAAATAAAACAATATTTTTTTGCAGCGAATGTGGTAATGAATCCTCAAAATGGACAGGAAAATGTCTTGCCTGTGGTGCGTGGAACACAATGATTGAACAAAAGGTTACCAAGCAAATCAACACAAAATCATCCATTATTGGTTCA
This sequence comes from Clostridia bacterium, assembly GCA_045534795.1. Lineage (GTDB taxonomy): Bacteria > Bacillota > Clostridia > Monoglobales > Firm-18 > CAZNKU01. The sequence continues at coordinate 1,415 of JAZSKK010000174.1, forward strand.
ACAGATGTTTCAAAACCAAAAAAATTGTCAGAAATAGAAATTATTGAAGACGACCGTACTTCAACCGGAATATTAGAATTTGACCGTGTGTTAGGCGGCGGCATTGTTAAAGGCTCACTTGTTTTGGTTGGCGGTGACCCCGGCATAGGCAAATCTAAAGTCGGAGGCCAAGCGGT
>JAZSKK010000017.1:0-3844 GCA_045534795.1 Clostridia bacterium
AGCCATCCTTGCTTCACTTGCTTTTGGTAAATATGTAGATTGCAACAAAATCAGCACAGAAGGTATTACAAACATTTCTCTTGAAGATGTTAAAAATGCTCAGAGCATTAACCATAGTATAAAGCTTATCGGTCAATGCAAAAAGGTTGGAGATGAAGTATTTGCAAAGGTTTCACCGGTTATGTTGCCTGAATCAAATGCTCTTTCAGATGTTGAAGGTGTATTCAACGGTATTCTGGTTAACGGCAGTGCAACAGGTGATGTTATGTTCTACGGTAAAGGTGCAGGTAAAATGCCTACTGCAAGTGCGGTAGTTGCAGACGTTATAGATATTGTTGCACATCGTGGTCTTGGTGCTCCTTACTGGGAGGATGGAGGTATTCTTACAAACGTTAATCCCGATGATGTTAAACTATATGTAAGAGTAATCAATAAAAATGCAAAATCTGCAGTTGCTGATATATTCGGTGACGTTAATGTGCTTTGTGACAATGGTGATGAATATGCCTTTGTTTCAGCACCTGATAAGGAATGTGAACTTAACAAAAAGGCTGACGCACTAAAAAATGTATTGGGTGCAGACAGCGTTAAGAACACAATAGAAGTAATTTTTTAATTTGGAGGTAAAGCTGTGGTAACGGTAAGGGTTCCGGCGACAAGTGCAAATCTGGGTAGTGGCTTTGACAGTGTAGGCGTTGCTCTGCAGCTTTATAATACAATAAGTGCAGAAGAAACTGACGGCGAAATAAAGATTGAAGTTACAGATGAAAGTTCAAAATATATTCCACTTGATGAAAGAAATCTTGTTTACAGAACAATGATGTCAACCTTTGACCGCATAGGATATAGGCCCAAGGGACTTCATATTGTGCAGACAAACAACATTCCCGTTACACGCGGGATGGGTAGCAGCAGCGCTTCCATAGTAGGAGGTATAATGGCTGCCAACAGAATGTGCAATGACCCTATGTCCAGACAGGATATTATTAACCTTGCGTCATATCTGGAGGGGCATCCTGACAATGTAACCCCTGCGGTTACAGGCGGTATGGCGGTTGCAGTAAAAAACCGCGGAATAAAATATATAAACTTTCCTATCAACAATCAAAAGCTTTCTTTTGCAGTATATATTCCTAACTTTTCTTTAAGGACAAAGGTTGCACGTGCTGCCTTACCGGAGCTTGCAAGCTACCGTGATGCAAGCTATAACATAGGCCGTGCAGCAATGCTGACAAGTGCCATACTTACGGAAAATTATGACCTGTTGTCAACTGCTTTGCAGGACAGACTGCATCAGTATTACCGCAAAAGGCTGATAGGCGGTGCCTCAAAGGTTTTTTACGAGGCAGAAAAATGCGGTGCTATAGGAACGTATATCAGCGGTTCAGGGTCAGCTATGGTTTCTATTGTATTAAAGGAAAATGAAGCACAGTTCTATTCAAAAATGAATAGTTATATAACAAATAATTTTAGAAATTGTCAGTTTAAATTTGTACCTGCAGACAATGCAGGGGCGACTGTTTATAAGGGAGAGATATAAATGAGTCTAATTGTACAAAAGTTTGGAGGAAGTTCTGTTGCTGATGCACAGAAGGTAGAAAATGTTGCCAGACGTGTAACAGATACTTATAAGGAAGGTAATTCCGTCGTAGTAGTAGTGTCTGCACAGGGTGACACAACAGATGATTTTTTGGATAAGGCTGCTGAAATTAATAATGCTCCGTCCAAAAGAGAAATGGATGTTTTACTTTCTGCAGGTGAGCAGATTTCTATGTCATTGCTTGCTATGGCTATCGAAAAGCTTGGTTACCCTGTAATTTCACTTACAGGCTGGCAGGCAGGAATTAAAACAACAAGCAATTACAGTTCTGCAAGGATAAGAACTATTGATACCGAACGTTTAGAAAGAGAACTTGATATGAAACGTATCGTTATTGTTGCAGGTTTTCAGGGCATTAACAAATACGATGATATCACAACATTGGGACGCGGCGGCAGTGATACAACAGCAGTTGCATTGGCTGCAGCATTACATGCAGACAAGTGTGAAATTTATACAGATGTAGATGGTGTTTATACTGCAGACCCAAGAATTGTTCCTAACGCACATAAGCTTGAAGATGTTTCTTATGATGAAATGTTGGAACTTGCAAGTCTTGGAGCAAACGTGTTGCACAACCGTTCAGTAGAGCTTGCACTTAAATATAATGTAAAGCTTGAGGTTAAATCAAGCTTCCAAAAAGTGGATGGTACAGTAGTTAAGGAGGTAAAAAACGTGGAAAAAATGTTGGTTAGAGGTGTAACAAGAGATAATGATGTTGCACGAGTTTCAATTGTAGGTATAGATGATACACCCGGAAAAGCTTTTAAGGTATTTTCATTGCTTGCAAAACATAATATAAATGTGGATGTTATTTTGCAGTCAATAGGCAGAAACAATACAAAGGATATATCTTTTACAGTAGCAGAAAATCAGTTGGATGCTGCCTTGGAGGTTATTAACGAGCATCTTGATGTTATTGGTGCGGAATCTGTTGAATCAAACAAGGATGTTTCCAAGGTTTCTATTGTAGGTGCAGGTATGGTAAGTACTCCTGGGGTTGCTGCAACTATGTTTGAAGCTTTGTATGAAGCACATATTAATATTAATATGATTTCTACATCTGAAACAAAGGTTTCTGTATTAATTGACCAAAAAGATGCAGAAAATGCTGTTCGTGCTATTCACGATAAATTTATGAGCCATGAATCAAGATAAGATAGAGGGCAGAAATCCTGTCACAGAAGCCATAAAGTCAGGCCGTGAAATTGACAAACTGCTTGTTTCCGCCAAGGAGGGCAGTATAAAAAAAATAGTTGCTATGGCAAAGGAGCGAGGCATTGTTGTTCAGGAGGTTGTAAAGTCAAAGCTTGACGAGCTTTCCGACACAGGTGCTCATCAGGGGGTTATCGCCCTGGTTGCCGCACACAGTTATGCCACAGTTGAGGATATTTTAAATATTGCCGCAAAAAAAGGTGAAAGTCCGTTTATTATCCTGTTGGATGAAATAACTGACCCTCACAACCTTGGCTCTATATTAAGAACTGCAAATGCTGTGGGTGCTCATGGTGTTATTATTCCAAAGAGAAGAAGTGTTGGCCTTAGCAGTGTTGTTGCTAAAACCTCTGCAGGAGCTTTGGAATATACTGCTGTTGCCAGAGTTACAAACCTCGCACAGACTATTGATAAGCTAAAGGAAAAGGGCGTATGGTTTTACGCTACCCATCAGGATGCCAGACAATCCTATACCGATGTTGATTACAAGGGCGGTGTGGGGATTGTTATAGGCAGCGAGGGTAACGGCGTCAGCCGTATTGTTGCAGAAAAATGTGACTTTTTAATAAGTATTCCTATGAAGGGTGAAATCAACTCACTAAATGCTTCTGTTGCCGCAGGCGTTATAATGTATGAAGCATTAAGACAAAGAGGATAAAAGGGTGAATTTTTAATGAAAGCAGTTATTACAGTAATTGGCAATGATAAAGTTGGTATTATTGCAAAGGTATCTGCTTTGTTGTCTGAATGTAATGTTAATATTCTAGATATAACACAGACAATTATGCAGGATATATTTACAATGGTAATGATTACAGATGTGTCGGGAGTAAATATAAAGTTTACTGCCCTTGTTGATAAGCTTGCTGATTTAGGCGAGGAAATGGGGCTTGATATAAGATGTCAACACGAAGACATCTTTAATTCAATGCACAAAATATAATCTGTACGGGGTGTCAATATGATAAATTATCGTGAAATAATGGAAACTATCAAGATGATAAGTGAAGAAAATCTTGATATCCGTAC
>JAZSKK010000193.1:0-1917 GCA_045534795.1 Clostridia bacterium
TTCCTGAAAATGCACTTTGTACATACCATAAATACGCAAAGTTGTTTATGCAGCCTGCAATTATCAAAATGATAATTATTGACGGAAAAATAACCCCAAGGGTTGCCATCAAAGCACCCCAAAAGCCCTTTAATTTTTTGCCCACAAAGGTAGCTACATTAACGGCAATAACACCTGGCGTACATTGACCTATGGCAAAATAATCCAAAAGCTCATCTTCGGTAATCCACTTTCTTTTTTCAATAAGCTCACGCTTTATTATGGGGAACATTGCGTATCCTCCGCCAAATGTGAGGACACCTATTTTTGTAAATACTAAAAACAGTTCAATTAAAAATTTCGTAAAATCACTTCCTTTAGCCACACTAATAATATCACACATTTTATTTTAAATCAACACATAAATTTGATGAGTTGACAAATGGAATTTTTTGTTGTATAATCAGTTAGAGTAAACTAACCGAACGGAGATGTTGTAATGTTATTCTTTGGTAAAAAGTATCAATACAAGGTGTATGTAGATGGTATGTCCTGCGGACATTGTTCATCACGTGTAGAGTCTGCTTTTAATGCAAACAAGGGTTTTTCTGCCAAGGTAAACCTTGAAGAAAAGGTTGCATATCTTACAAGTAAGCGTGTTGTAACGGAGGAAGAGGCAGAGAAGATTGTAAAGGAAACAGGCTTTACTTTTGTAAAATTTGAAGAAAAATAAAAAAGGTTTAAGCCTTTTTTATTTGCAATAAAGTTAGTTTAAACTAACTGGATATAATTATACAGTATATGTTGATGCAAATATGAGCATAGTTATAATTGTAGGATGTTATAAAATACATTTTCAATTTCTGATGCTCGTAGTTTTAAGCATTGGCATTATCTGTTATTTTTTCAAAGTATAGTTAGTCTAAACTAACCAAAGGAGATATATTATGGAAAAACTCATTGCTTATTATTGCGGACCGGCATTGGCAGGCATTAAGCCGGCAAATATTGTTGCCTGTGATAAGAGTAAATTTAAAGATATACATTCTCAAGTAGAAAGGTTAAACTGTCAGCTTAATTGTAAGGACATATTTTTCAAGGTTTTGTGTGAGGGGGAAAGAAAAAATCTGCTATTGGTTTACAGGAGCAGGGTTTTGAAGAAATACATTGCACGGGATGAAATAGTGAATTTTTTGTATTCCTACGGATATCCTGTTGAAGTAACAATAGAGGGATATATAAATCATTTGACCTCAAGACTAAGGGAAGACGAATTTCCTCACGAAATCGGCGCTTTTTTAGGCTATCCCCTACACGATATACTTGGTTTTATAAATCATAAAAACGAAGGATGCCTTTTGGTAGGCGAATGGAAGGTTTATAAAAATGCTGATGAGGCAAGGCTTTTGTTTGAACGCTTTTTGACATGCCGCAGGGCAATAATAAGACGTCTTTCTATGGGGCATACATTGGCACAGGTCTTTTGTGCAGTGCGGTAAAAAATGGGTGCAGCAAAATAATTTTGCTGCACCTTTTTAATGTTATATTAAAATAATTTGTCATCAAGATTACAAAATCTTTCGTAACATTCTGTATAATCAACACCTTTTGGTTCATACACCTTATTTGGAGTTACGGCAATTTCGCAAGCCTTTTCCACACTTTCAAATACACCTGTTGCAGTACCTGCCAGTATTGCAGAACCCAGACAAGCTGTTTCATCGTTTTTAAGTGTCACAATTTTTTTGTTGGTCATATCTGCTTTTATCTGGTTCCACAAGGGGCTTTGTGCACCGCCGCCCATAGTGCGTATTTCGTTGCATTCAAGACCTAAATATTCAAGGTTGTTTTTAAGCATACAAGCCACAGATTCTAAAATACTGCGTACTGCATGAGCTCTTGTATGTTCCATAGTAAGTCCGTAAAATACCCCACGGG
>JAZSKK010000098.1:0-2716 GCA_045534795.1 Clostridia bacterium
ATGCAAAGACCGAGGTTTTAAAGTGTATTGGTGAAAAAAATATCCACGATATCAAAAAAATATGCAGTGAATATGTTGTATGCTGTGACAATCTTGTTGAATTGGTCAGCACCTATGGTAATATGGGCGATGTTATCGCAAGATTAAAGGAATTTAAGACTAACGAGAGCTTTAAAATTGCTCTTGCAGAGCTTGAAAAGATTAATGCTTTTATTATTCACGAGGGCTTTGAAAATCAGGTAAACCTTGATTTTTCAATAGTTAACGATATGAATTATTATAGCGGTATAGTGCTACGCGGTTTTGTTGAGGGAATACCAACAGGTATTTTATCGGGCGGTCAGTACGACAAGCTGATGGCTAAAATGGGCAAAAGGACTGGAGCAATAGGCTTTGCGATATATCTTGATATGCTTGAAAGACTGAATACTACTAACAAAAAGTATGATGTGGATACTGTGTTGCTCTATGATAAGGACGCAAAAGAGGTAGATATTGCCAACCTTATAAAGGTGTTTGCCGACAACGGAAACAGTGTGTTGGCGGAAAAGAGCGTTCCTAAAAAGCTTAAATACAGACAGCTTATACGTCTTAAGGACAGGGGGTTTGAAATCCTTGAAAACAATGATTAATGTTGCCTTGCCAAAGGGCAGGCTTGGTGAAAAGGTTTATGATATGTTTGAAAAATCGGGTTTTGAATGCCCTTCCATTAAGGAAAACAGCAGAAAACTGATTTTTGAAAATGAAGAGGTGGGAATAAGATTTTTCTGGGTTAAGCCCTCTGATGTTGCAATTTATGTAGAACGTGGTGCTGCGGATATTGGTGTGGCAGGTAAGGATATTTTGCTTGAATATGAGCCTGATGTCTATGAGCTTTTAGACCTTAATATTGGTAAATGCCGTATGGCTGTGGCTGCAAAAAAGACCTTCAGGGATAATACAAACAAAACTTTGCGTGTGGCTACAAAGTTTACAAATATTGCAAAGAGTTATTATGCAGGTATAGGGCGAGATATTGATATTATAAAGCTTAATGGGTCTATTGAGATTGCACCTATACTGGATTTATCCGACGTTATAGTGGATATTGTGGAAACCGGTACAACTCTTCTGGAAAATGATTTGGAACCCTTTGAAACAATTATTCCGATAAGTGCAAGGTTGATAGCGAATAAATCGGCCTTTAAATTCAAAAATGAAATGATTGAAAAAATCCGTTCAGGATTGGAACAACAGGTGGTTGATAAAAATGATTAAAATTATGAAATATGGAAAAGTTTCAAACAGTGAAATTTTTGCCCGTGTCAATATGAAAACCAATATAGAGGACGTAGTTGCGGACATTATCCAAAATGTTATTGAACACAAGGATAAGGCTGTTTTGGAATATTGTGAACGATTTGACGGTGTAAAGCTTGAAAGCTTGCAGGTGACTGATGCAGAAATAGACGAAGCTTATCAGTCTATGGATGAGGAATTTATAAGGATTTTAGAAGGTGCGGCTGAAAATATCCGTAATTTCCACAAAAGACAGGTGCGAAACAGCTTCATAATAAGTGAAAACAATGGTGTTGTTATTGGTCAAAAGGTTATACCTATTGAAAAGGTGGGTCTTTATGTTCCCGGTGGTACGGCGGCTTATCCATCAACTGTACTTATGGACAGTATTCCTGCAAAAATTGCAGGATGTAATGAAATAGTTATGGTTACACCTCCAAACAAGGATGGTAAGGTTAACCCTGTAATATTAACTGCTGCAAAAATTGCAGGAGTTGATAAGATATTTAAGGTAGGAGGCGCTCAGGCTGTAGCTGCTTTGGCTTACGGTACTGATAGCATACCTAAGGTTGATAAAATTGTTGGGCCGGGTAATGCTTATGTTGCAGAGGCTAAAAAGCAGGTTTTCGGCGTGGTTTCAATAGATATGATTGCAGGGCCCAGTGAGATACTTGTAGTTGCAGATAATACTGCTAATCCAAAGTTTGTTGCTGCGGATTTGCTTTCCCAGGCAGAGCATGACAAAATGGCAAGCGCTGTGCTGGTTACAGATGATATGGATTTTGCAAAAGGGGTAAGTGATGAGCTTGAAAAGCAGATTCCGTTACTTCCAAGATGTGAAATTGCAAGGGCATCTATTGACAACAATGGAAAAATTATTGTTGCAGAGGACATAAAATGCGTTATAGATATTGCCAATGAAATTGCTCCGGAGCATCTGGAACTTTGTGTGGATAATCCATTTGACTATCTTGACAGTATAAAGCATGCAGGCTCAATATTTATGGGTAAATATTGTCCTGAAGCCTTGGGTGATTACTATGCAGGACCTAACCATACGTTACCTACAAGCGGAACGGCAAGGTTCTCAAGTCCGCTTTCGGTAGATGATTTCGTTAAAAAAACTCAATATACATATTATACCAAGGATGCACTTTCAAGGGTTGCAGATGATATTGCATATTTTGCTGAAAAGGAAGGCTTGTCTGCACATGCAAAAAGTGCTACGATAAGATTTGAGGATGAAAAATAATGAGCAGATTTTTAAATTCTAAATATCAGTGTCTTGAGGTATATACCCCGGGGGAGCAACCTAAAGATATGGAATATGTAAAGTTAAATACAAATGAATCTCCGTATCCTCCCTCAAAGGAAGTTATAGATGCAATAACTTCGGCCGAGGTTGAAAAGTTGAAGTCGGAGGCCAAGCGGTCTTAGG
>JAZSKK010000125.1:0-6159 GCA_045534795.1 Clostridia bacterium
TGTAGAGGTTAAAATCGGCACAAGAGATGATTTGCCCGAATTTCATAAAATTATGGTGGAAACGGGCTTGCGTGACAAGTTTGTGGTACGCACATTGGAATATTTTGAAAAGATGTACGATTGCTTTGCGCCTGAAAATTTGCGTCTTTATTGTGCATATCTTGACGGCAAAATGATTGCAGGCACTATTGCAATTTTATATGGTGACAAGGTGTGGTACTTATATGGTGCAAGCTCTAATGATAACCGCAAGGCTATGCCTAACTATCTTTTACAGTGGGAAATGATGAGATGGTCAATAGAGGCAGGGTGTAAAATATATGACTTCCGCGGTGTTTCAGGGGATATAAGCGAAGATAATCCGCTATATGGCCTTTACAGATTCAAAAAACGCTTTGGCGGTGATTTTGTGGAATTTGTAGGGGAATATGAGTTGCCCCTTAAACCTTTAATGGGAAAGATTATTGATAAATCACTACATCTTGCAATAGAAATCAGAAGAAAATTATTTGTACTGAAAGGTAAAAAATAATGAAATGGCTTGAGATAAAAAAAGATGATTTAGTCTTTAATATCAACAAAATTAAGGAGTATATTGCACCTGCAAAATTTATTGCAGTTTTAAAGGGTAATGCCTATGGGCTTGATATGGTGAAGATGGGGCACATCCTTTTGGAAAATGGGGTGGACCTGTTTGCAGTAAGCGAGCTTTCTGAAGCATTGGTTTTAAGAAATGCAGGCTTTGAAAACGAAATTATTTTGCTTACACCAACCAATGATGTTGACCAGGCTAAAATAATCGTTGATAACAAAATTACTGCAACTGTTGCAAGTGTCAATAATGCAAAAATACTTAATGACATAGGCTTGCCTGTTAATGCTCATATTAAAATTGACACAGGGTTTAGCAGATATGGCTTTTACTGTGATGAATTAACTGAGGAACTGAAAAGCTTTGAAAATATAACTTATACAGGTGTATTTTCACATTTTTCAAATTCCTTTGGTGATAAGGACAACTATTCAAAAAAACAGTTTTCGGAATTTCAAAAGGCTGTTACAAACCTGAATAATATGGGTATAAATCCGTCAATGAAGCATATATGTAATTCCTGCGGAGCAATTAAATTTGAGTATGCAAGGATGGACGCAGTGCGTATAGGCTCTGCATATTTGGGAAGGCTCCCTATTGTAAATACCCTCGGCTTAAAGCGTATTGCACATCTAAAGTGTAATGTTGCGGAAATACGCAATTTACCAAAGGGCTCTGTTGTAGGGTATGCTAACACCTATGTAACAAAAAGGGATACAAGGGCTGCAATAATTCCCATAGGCTACAAGGACGGCTATGGTGTGCAAAAGTCAAATGATACATTCCGCATTATGGATATACTGCGTTATATGTTTGCAGACCTTAAGTTGTGGAAAAATAAAATTTATATTGAAATAAATGGTAAAAAATTCTCCGTAATCGGCAGAATAAGTATGCATAACATTGTAGTTGATGTTACGGATTCTGACGTACAAATCGGCGATATTGCAACTATGGAATGTAATCCGATTTTAATCAAAAGTGAGATAGAAAGATTATATATTTAATGGAGGTAGAGGCAATGAGTGAAAAATTTTATATAACCACTGCTATTGTATACACATCAAGAAAACCGCATATCGGTAACACTTACGAAATTGTACTTACAGACGCTTTGGCAAGGTTTAAACGTATGATTGGCAATGACGTCTTCTTCCTTACAGGTACTGATGAACACGGTCAAAAAATTCAACAGCTTGCTGACGAGGCAGGTATTGACCCTAAGGAATATGTAGATAACGTAGCAGGCGAGGTAAAAAAAATATGGGACCTTATGAATACAAGCTACGATAAATTTATCAGAACAACTGACGATTATCACGTTGATTCCGTACAGAAGATTTTCCAAAAGCTGTACGACCAGGGTGATATATATAAGGGTGAATATGAAGGTTGGTATTGTGTACCCTGTGAAAGCTTTTTTACAGATACTCAGGTTGCGGAAGGTAATGTATGTCCTGATTGCGGACGCCCTGTACAGCGGGCAAAGGAAGAGGCATATTTCTTCAAAATGAGCAAATATCAGGACAAGCTGATGAAGTATATTGAAGAAAATCCTGACTTTATCCAACCGGAATCTCGTAAAAAGGAAATGGTAAACAACTTCCTAAAACCAGGTCTTCAGGATTTGTGCGTATCACGTACATCGTTTACTTGGGGTATTCCTGTAAAAACTGACCCTAAACATGTTATATATGTGTGGATTGACGCCTTGTCAAATTATATTACTGCACTTGGCTATTCACCTGACAACAAGGGAGACCTTTACAACAAATACTGGCCTGCAGACGCACATATTATCGGTAAGGATATTTTGCGTTTTCATACAATATACTGGCCTATAATGCTAATGGCTTTGGGTGAGCCATTGCCTAAGCAGATTTTTGGTCACCCATGGCTTTTAAACGGCGTTGACAAAATGAGTAAGTCTAAAGGTAACGTTATGTATGCAGATGACCTTGTGAGACATTTTGGAGTAGATGCAATACGTTATTATGTGCTTCATGAAATGCCATTTGCGGCAGACGGTACAATTACTTATGAAACTATAATAAGCCGTTATAATTCCGAGCTTGCAAATACCTTGGGCAACCTGGTTAACAGAACAATCGCAATGACCAACAAGTATTTTGAGGGCGTTATTACTAACCCTGGTGTTGTTGGTGAATTTGATGATGAACTTATTGAAGTCTGCAAGGCATCAAAGGCTAAATATTTTGATTTGATGAACAAATTCCGTATAGCTGACGCTATGGATGAAATATGGGCAATAGTACGTCGTAGCAACAAATATATTGACGAAACAATGCCTTGGGCACTTGCAAAGGACGATGCTCAAAAAGACAGACTTGCAACAGTTTTGTACAATCTTTTAGAAAGCATCCGATATATTGCTGTAATGCTTCAGCCAATGATGCCTCAAACTGCAGAGCTTATCTTTGCATCACTTAATACAGGCCTTAATACATGGGATTCTATTGCGGAATTCGGCGGCATTAAAGCAGGTGAAAAAGTAGGTGAGGCTAAGCCTATGTTTGCACGTATTGATGAAGAAAAGAAGCTGCAGGAAATTGCAGAGGAAATAGAGGTTAATACTGAAAAAGAGCCTGAAATTGAACCTATTAAGCCTGAAATTACTATTGAGGATTTTGAAAAGCTTGACCTTCGTGTTGCAAAGGTCATTGCTGCTGAAAAGGTTGAAAAGGCGGATAAGCTTTTAAAACTTACAGTTAAGCTTGGTAATGAGGAGCGTACAGTTGTATCAGGTATTGCAAAGCATTACAAGCCAGAAGAAATGGTAGGTAAAAATGTGGTTATGATTGCAAACCTAAAGCCTGTAAAATTACGTGGAATTATGAGTAATGGTATGATACTTGCAGGTGCAACAGATGAAGTTTTAAAGGTTATGGAATTAGGTGATGATATTCCATCGGGAACACAGGTGAGATAAATGCTTTTTGATACACATACCCATCTTCACGACCCAAAGTTTGATGAAGACAGGGAAGAGGTTATAGAAAAAATTAAGGCAAGTGGTGTAAGTTATCTGGTTAATATAGGGTGTGATGTTTTGACATCTGACTTTTCCATAAGGCTTGCACACGATTATGATTTTATATATGCGACGGTTGGCGTTCACCCTTGTGATACTGCTGATATGACAGAGGAGCATATTGATAAAATCCGTGAGCTTGCAAAGGATAAAAAGGTTATTGCCATAGGTGAAATCGGCCTTGATTATTATTGGGACAATGTTGACCGTGATGTTCAGAAGCATTGGTTTAAACGCCAGCTTGAGCTTGCGGAAGAACTTGATATGCCCATTGTAATTCATAACCGTGATGCACATGAGGACACTTATAACATACTTAAGGATTCAAAGGCAAAGGGCATTATGCATTGTTTTTCAGGCAGTAAGGAAATGGCAGAAAGGTTTTTAAAGCTTGGGTATTATATTTCCTTTGCAGGGCCATTGACATTTAAAAACAATGTTAAGTCTGTAGAGGCAGCAAAGGTTGTGCCAATGGACAGATTGCTTATTGAAACCGATGCACCTTACCTTGCACCTGACGGCTTTAGAGGTAAGCGTAATGACAGCTCGCTGGTACGCTATACCTGTGAAAAGCTGGCGGAAATAAAGGGCGTTTCTTTTGAAGAAATGGCACATCAGACATTGGTTAATGCAAAGAGGGTGTACAGAATTGATGATAATAACTTATGAGCTTGGTAATAAGCTGTATATTAACCTTACAAATCGTTGTTCCAATTCCTGTGACTTTTGCCTAAGGACTGCAAAGGCAAATAACTTTACACACGAAGATTGGCGGTCTGACAAGGATTTAGGCGGTGTAGGGTCCGAATTATGGCTTGATAAAGAGCCTTCTGTGGAGGAGGTAATAGGTAGTCTGGAAAGCAGAGACCTTTACATCTATGAGGAGATAGTTTTCTGCGGTTTTGGTGAACCTACGGAAAGAATTGACGAATGTATTGAGGTTGCAAGGTGGCTAAAAACCAAAAATCTTAAAGTTCGTCTTAACACAAACGGACAGGCAAACCTTATTCATGGCAGAGATGTTACGCCTGAAATGGCAGGGCTTTTTGACGTGGTGTCTATAAGTCTTAATAATAAAAATGCTAAAGAGTATCAGGAAGCTTGCCATAGTGAATTTGGAGAAGAGGCATTTGGTGCACTTATTGAATTTGGTAAAAGGTGTGTGGATTTGGGTATTGAAACTGTATTTTCAGTTGTGGACCTTTTGCCATCAGAGGACATTGAGCAGTGCCGTGCTATTGCGGAGAGTGTAGGTGCCTCATTAAGAGTTAGAGAATATATTGAACAATAATTTTAGGGCTGATGCCCTCACAGCCTGTAACTGTTGAGAGCGTTAGCCTATTTTTGTATAAAAGGAGGAGCTATGATGAAAATTTTAATGGTAGATGATGATGCTAATATTTGCGAGTTGGTGAAATTGTATCTATTAAAAGCAGGTTATGAACCTTTAATTGCTTATAATGGTGTAAAGGCTATGCAGATATTTAATGATGAACAGCCGTCACTTGTTATTTTGGACATTATGCTACCCGGAATAAGCGGTATTGAAATTTGTAAAAATATCCGCAAGGTTTCAAACGTTCCAATAATTATGCTTACTGCAAAGGGTGAGTTTTCTGACCGAATTACAGGTCTTGAGGCAGGAGCAGATGACTATGTGTGCAAGCCCTTTGACCCTAATGAGCTGATAGCACGTATAAAGGCGGTGCTCAGAAGAACTGAAACTATAGAAACGGAAAGCGGCGTTATAGAATATGAAAACTTTTCGTTGGATATAATGAATTATAAGCTTGTGGTAAGTGGTAAGGAGGTTGATGCACCACCTAAGGAAATAGAGCTTTTATATCATTTGGCGTCAAACCCAAACAAGGTGTTCACACGCGACCAGCTTTTAAATGAGGTATGGGGCTTTGAATATGCAGGTGATACAACACGTACAGTTGATGTACATGTAAAGAGAATAAGAGAAAAAATAGACGGTGCTTCTGAAAATTGGGAGCTTAAAACCGTGTGGGGAGTTGGGTATAAATTTGAAGTCAAAAATTAACAGAGGTATATTTTTCTACCTTATGCGGTTATGTATTATAATTATTGTAATATGTTCCGTTTTGATGAGTGGTATAAATATATTCCAGACAGTCAGAAACACAAAAAAAGAAAATGCTTTAGAGCTTAAACAATTTGCCGACATGGTTAATGATATAACGGAAAAGTATGTTGGCAACGGTATGCAGGAATCATCATTGCTTTATGATGAATATATTAACAAGCTTGCTGAAGCTGCGGATGGTGTGATAGTTATAGTCGATGCCAGGGGGAATGTTTTTAAAATTTCCAACACAAATGTTATTTTTCCAGGCAGGCTGGATGTTGAAAAATACGGTGACGTGTTACAGGGCAGATCTACATACCGTACAGGTGCTTTTAACGATATTTTTAAGTTTAATACATTTTCTGTTGCATCTCCATTTAAGTTTAATGACAGTGTGCAGGGTATAATTTTTGTGATAACTGA
>JAZSKK010000228.1:0-6877 GCA_045534795.1 Clostridia bacterium
CACATATTGCTATATTCATCTATGCACTTCCTCATTTTAAATAAATTAATATATAATAATATAACAATTTAAAATTTTTTAATTTTTCAAAATAGTAGAAAAAAAACAAATTTTTCGACATTATTTTCGCCTGAAAATTCAAAAATACGTAATGCATTACGTAGACAGAGTAAAAATTGTATGATAAAATTTTTAGAAAGCGGTCGAAATATGTCGATTAGTTAAAACACATCAAAGGAGAGTCAGCATGGAAAAGATTAAGTTAATGGTTATTGATGACAACAGGGAATTTTGCCGTCTTGTAAAGGATTATGCAGAAATGGTTGATGAAATTAAATTTTGCGGTGCTGCATTTGACGGTATGTCAGCATTGGAGCTTATTAGAGAAAGAAAGCCGGATGTTATACTATTGGATAACGTTATGCCGCAATTAGATGGCATTGGCGTTATGAAACACCTACGAAACTTTGAAAAAAGCATAAAGCCAAAAGTTGTTGCAATAACGGCATCTCCAACAAACGCATATGTTACGGAAATAAGCCGATTGGGTGCTGACTACATTGTATCACGAAATATGGATATTGACGAAATGATTAACAGGTGTATATTGGTGGTAAAAAGTCTTGATAAAACTGAAGTTCCACAATATGAGGATTTAGAAAACCTGATTACATCTGCAATATGTACTTTAGGTGTACCTGCACATGTTAATGGTTACGGATATATGCGCACATCGATTGGTAAGGTCATAACAAAACCTGATTTGATGCGTTCCGTAACAAATGTGCTGTATCCCGAAGTAGCCAGGATACATAAAACAACCCCAAGCAAAGTAGAACGAAACATAAGAAATGCAATAGAAATAGCATGGAACAGGGGAGACAAGCAGGCATTTGAAAGAATATTCGGAACAACCCTTGACTTTTCTAAACCAAAACCTACAAACAGTGAATTTATCGCAATGGTTGCAGACAAATTAAGATTGGCGATAAAAAATAACAAGAAAATTATCCATTAAAAAGGAGAAAAGCCGGAAGCACAAGAGCTTCCGGCCTTTCAAGGTTTAACATGAAGTTTTTAAGTTTAGCGAATGTACGAATTTGATGTGTTGCCTGATTCTGTTACTCCATTATGTGATGTATAATGGTCAACATAAACTGTAACTATATCACCACTTACAACAGGAACATTTACTTGATTAGTGAATGTTTGACAATCAGTATCACTGTATCTCTTTGAAGAATACAATATACCGTTTTTATAAATTGTTATATCATGATAAATTTTGTCAACATAAGTAAAAGCACTTGTTGAAACAACAACCCCTACATAATTTGAACCATTAGTAAAGGTCAAGCTACCAGATAAATAATACATTGAATATGGTGCTGCAGATTCATCTCCAATTACTTTGGCATCTGCAAAAGCTGTACCCGAAACAGCGAGACCGCAAATGATACCAAAAATCAATAGAGTTTTTAAAAGTTTTTTCATTTTAACAACATCCTTTCGTGTTTATTTACTAACAATAAACAACATTAAACTACATTAATCTTCAAGATATTGTAAATTTTTTAAAACCTTATTAAAATCATTTTCTGGTATATTAGTCATTAAGTTATAATTTATGTCATTAGAATTCCAGTATACAATATATGTTTTCAATCCCGTTTCACTAGTTATGTCAATTATATTGCATTCCATATCTATAACTTTATCTTTTCTTATATTATATTCATTATTTTCTGTCTCAACGTTTTTAGTATCCTCATTATAATCGGCCTTTGCACTTAATGCAACCCAATAAACATCATTTTTAAAATACAAATCTAAATAGTCATTTCCATCTTTTGTTTTTTCAAGTTTCATACCCTCAGGAAGCCAATTTGGAACAATAATTTCATTTTTATTTTCAAAATTTGTTATATTATTATAATCTTCAAAAACAAGTTTTTTAATATTAAAGTTTAAATCAGAACCTGTTAATGACATAAATGTTTCATGAAGGAAAGTACGAAATGCAAAAGCATTAGAAGAATACGCTACCACGAGGATTAAAATTGCAACCAATGGTATAACCAATTTTAATGGAGACTTTTTCTTTGTATCCTTATCAATTTCTTTCATTATGTTATTATAAATACTGTCTTTTTTACTGTCCATTATGCGGATATCTTCTTCCGTCATTTCAGTTTCAGGTTCATAGTCCGCAACATCTTTTGAATATTTATCAAAAGCTTCTTCAAGTATTATATCAAACACTTTATCGTTTCTATCCATTGATTCTTTCATTATTAATCCTCCTTTCGCTATCATAAAGTTTTGCTTTTAAAAGCTCTCTGCCTCTTGACAGTTTGGTATATACTGTTTTTATACTCAAACCTGTAAGGTTTGCTATTTCTTCCGGTGTCATATCAAATTTATACCTGTAAAACATTACGTCGCTATAAACATCACCCAATTCACCTATCTTATCATATATGTACTGTACACTTGCGTCATCAGCAACTATGTCAGATGGGCTTGCAGCCCTGTCGCTTGCAATGGCAAACAAGGTATCATGGTCTATTTCAGAAATATTAGGGCTTATTCGTTTATCTTTATTATACTTATTAATTGTAGTATTTACAGCTACCCTTGCAACAAAGCCTTTTGTTGCATCTTCCTCATCCAGATTTATGGAATCAATAGCTTTCCAAATTCTCAAAAATATTTCCTGTACCATATCATCCATCAGCTTATGGTCTTTTAGAATATTAAATGAAATTTTGTACACGTACTTATAGTATTTATCAAATACTATAGCAAACTTTTCCTCTCTGCTTATTTTTGCAGAGGATTTATTTACAAAAAGCAAAATATTCACTCCTCTTATGTCATTACTTATCTGTCGTTGAGTATGTTGTTGCGTAACGAATCTTTTGTTGCTTTTATTATATCATATAACGTAAGTATTTCGCAAGGTGAACAATCTTCTAAAAGTTCAGCAAATTTATTATTGATAATCAGTTTTTGTTTAGGTAATCCTACTTCACTACAAAGAAGAACTTCTAACGGCACTTGCAAGATTCTCGAAATATTTACAATTATATCAAGACTCATACTTGTTTTACCTCTTTCAATATTACTTAAGTGTACCGCAGAAATGTTAAGCATTTCCGCTAGTTTTTCCTGCGTGAGGTCTGCTGCAATCCTACCTTTTCGTATTTCTTCACCGATTCTTTCATAATTCAAAATAACAACCCCAACTTTCTTCTTATAATAATCTTATTATAGAAATTTTGCCCAAAAGTTAGAATAAACTTTATGCTAATATTTAAAGTATATTTTAACTTTATTTGCACAAAAAAATTATTTTATAAATAAATTTATTGAATTTTGAAGAAATTACTGTTTTTATATGGTTTATAAATGTTAGGGTATCTGTATTTATAAGAGAATTATTTATTGAAACGGTTAAGAGGGTTATAATGCCGGAAAATAAAATATTGGCAGAAAATCTTAAAAAAATACGTAAAGATATGAAAAAATCTCAAATGGAATTCGCCGCCGAATGCGGAATAAGTACAGAAATATTAAGCTTAATTGAACGAGGAAAAACTGACCCAAAGTTAAGCACCATTAAAAAAATTGCAGCTTACACTGATTATACTGTAGCAGAACTGGTTACAAATACCAAAAAGCAAAATAGAAAATTATAATATTGGGGTTATTTGTTATAGATATCTTTAGAAATGTAGATATTGTTATCTTTGAAAAGGGTATAAATATACGTACAAACATTATATGGGGAAGCTATATATACAGAAAATAAAAATAAAATTAAAGACCTCGTTTTGTAGCGAAGCATACATCTTATAAGGGCTGATATTGAAACAGAAGTAAGCCCCGTTGTAGGCACAGAAAAGCAGTCTGAAGACCTTGTAAAGTATCTTCTTAACGAATTTGATGATGACCCTATAAAAATATGGCAAAGTAATATATTTGGGAAATCTCTTAACGAATTGGTTAACGAGGGATTACACACCAAGCTTGACAAAATGCCAGAAGATGCAAGACAAAAGCTGCAGGAAACCCTATCTAAAATCATTAATGAGGGCAGTGGCGGACTTATTTGCATTATTCTGTAAAAGAATATACAGGGGACGGTTTATCAACCGTCCCTGGAATTTTTAAAAATATATTGACAAAAAATACAAAGGGTGTTATAATCATTGAAAATGGTTTCAGGAGACAATGATTATGTATTTTAATGCTACATCAAAATTAAACATTCTCCTCAGCGCTACTCTCCTCCTCAACGAGCTTAAAAGAGTCGGCGCTATTAGTCGTGTTTAATTGCATTAAATTTATATTTGTATTCTGTTGACAGATGGATATATTATAATTTAAAGCTTGCGACCATAGCGGTTGCAAGCTTTTCTAATTTATATGAAAAGGGGAATTGATATGCAGAAAATTAAAATTGCAGACATCACTTTGAGGGAAAACGACAATTCTATGGGAACTGGTTACAGTTTTAAGGAAAAAATTGAAATTGTAAAAAAGCTGGATAAACTCAATGTTGATATTATTGAAACAGCTATAATCAACAATTCTAAAACAGATATCCTGTTTTTACATACTATTGCACCACTTGTACAGAACAGCATTATTTCATGTCCTGTTGAGTACAGCGAGGAAGCAATTGAAATTACTGCAAATGCACTTAAGGACGCAAAGTTAAAAAGATTGCACCTTATGGTACCTACCTCCTCTGTACAGATGGAATATATGTGTGGTAAAAAACCTGATGCAGTTTTGGAAATGATTGAAAGACTTACAAAAAAATGTTCAGAAGTATGTAATGATGTTGAATTTTCCGCTCTTGACGCTACAAGAAGTGAAAAGGATTTCTTGTATCAGGCTATAGGAACTGCTATTGCAAACGGCGCTAAAACTATTACTGTTTGTGATTCTGCAGGTGAAATGCTACCTGAAGAATTTAATTCATTTATTGATGATTTATACACAAACATCCCAGAGCTTAAGGATGTGGAGCTTGGTGTAGAATGCTCTGATGAGCTTAATATGGGTGCTGCATGTATGATTTCTACAATGAAGGCAGGCGTTACCGCTATTAAGACAACAATAAACGGCAACAAATTGCCATCCTTGGACAGCACTGCAAAAATTATCAAATCCCGCGGTGATTCAATAGGTATATATGCTGATATTAATTACACAGAACTTGACCATACAATAGGTCAGCTTATTAATATGACGGATTCAAAAAAGGGTACATTTGTTGCAGACAACAATGTGGTTGCAAGCACTTCAGACATAGTGCTAAGCAAAGCGGATGATATAAAGACGGTTTCCGCAGTAATCACAAAGCTTGGCTATGACCTTTCTGAAGAAGACATTTCAAATGTGTATGCAGAGTTTGTAAAATTGTCAGAAAAGAAGCAGATAAGCACAAAGGAGCTTGATGCAATTATTGCAAATACAGCTTTACAGGTTGCCCCTACATATAAGCTTAAAAATTATGTTATTAACAGCGGCAATATTATGGCGGCTACTGCAAATATTGTACTTGAAAAGAACGGAGAGGAAATGCAGGCAGTATGTATAGGTGATGGTCCTATTGACGCGGCATTTGTTACAATAGAGCAGATTGTAGGCAGACATTTTGAGCTTGACGATTTCCAGATTCAGTCAGTTACAGAGGGCCGAGAAGCTTTTGGTTCAGCGGTGGTTAAGCTTCGTTCCAACGGAAAACTTTATTCAGGCAAAGGTATTTCCTCCGATATTATCGGTGCAAGTATCAGTGCATATATTAATGCTCTTAATAAAATGTGCTTTGAGGAGGCGTAAATAATGAATTTATCTTTTTCTACAAACAGATGGGATGACATCAGTTTAGAAAGCTTTATAGATATTGCAAAGGAATACAAATTCCAGGGAATTGAAATTCATAATATTAATGAGGTTACTACAGAACAGGCTTCTGAAATCAACCACAAGCTTTTGGAAAATAAAATTAAAATATCCTGTATAGATATGGTTTCAGATATTGCAAGTAACAATATTGATGAATCAGTAAAAGAATTTATGCAATGCGTTGAGCTTTGCATATCATTACACACACCGTATATCAGGGTAAAAGCATCCTCCAACGATGAGGAAAATGTTATAAAATTTATAGAAAAATCATTACCAATAGCTGAAAAGAGCAATATTATAATTTTGGTTGAAACAGTAGGTATGTATGCAGATACATCAAAGCTTATTGAACTTTTAAACCGCTTTGCATGCGACAACCTTGCGGCACTTTGGGATTTGCACTACCCCTATCGCGAGCACAATGAATCACCTGAAACTACTGTTAAAAATCTTGGTGCATACATTAAGCACATACATATTAAGGATTCAGATGGTGAAAATTCATACAACCTTGTAGGTGAAGGCTCGTTGCCTATTGCTGATATTATGAATGCCCTTCGTTCAATCAACTATGACGGCTTTATATCTATTGAATGGGACCCATCATGGGATAGCGAAATTGCAGACCTTGACATAATATTCCCACATTTTATCAGCTATATGTCAAGATACAATGACCTTTCAAGAGCAAAATCTACTTTGTATGAAAACAAAAGAGGTACAGGTAAATTCCCTTGGAAAAAAGACGCATTGATTGAAAAAACCTTTTCACAGGTTCTTGACAAAATGGTTGAGGAATTTCCTGACCAGACAGCAATTAAATATACAACACTTAATTATACAAGAACATATTCACAATTCCGCGACGATGTAGATAACTGTGCAAGGGCATTGGTTTCTATGGGTGTTAAGCCAGGTAGTCACGTTGTTGTATGGGCTACAAACGTGCCAC
>JAZSKK010000018.1:0-4599 GCA_045534795.1 Clostridia bacterium
AAACAATCTCGTATACCATATCCTCTAAGCAATCAGCATACAAAGATTTATTTATACCTTTGCAGATTCGATTGTGGGATTTGCCTGTGCAACTGAAATATCTTGTTTGAGTACCGTCTTTTCGTTTTCCTCCCTTTGTAACCGTCATTGTCCGTCCGCAGCTTCTGCATACAATTTTGCCGCCAAGCCAGCTTGTTGTATTACTTATGGCATTTCCTATCTGCTTATTTTTTTCAAGATTTTTCTGACATTTAAGCCAGACATCAGAATTTATAATACCTTCGTGGGACATAACTACTGCCTTCATATCAGACCAATCTTCTGTGGAATGCTTGGTTTTACCATAAATCTGCAATCCGTGAACACCATCAAATTCTGAAATGTCACTTATAATATTTGTATTATGCTTTAACAGATATTCATAAATATCATTATCCGCTTTAACATAAATGGGATTTTTCAGAATTGTAGATAATTTTCCTGTAGACCAACTTCCTTCAGTAGGTAAAATGTTATTGTCGATAAGATTATCCATAAGTCTGCGAAGTGTTATCCCCGGAACGGAATATGCCTCAAATATATATTTTAACTGTTCAATTTCTTCTGCTACGGGAGAAAACATTTTTGTTTTAATATTGTGAATGATTGTATCTGTCAAGGTGAAACCGTACGGTTTTCTACCGCCCATATAGAACCCCATTTCACTTCTATGAGCATAAGCCTGTGTTACTCTTTCGATAATACTGTGCCTTTCAAATTCGGCAAATACCATAATTATTTTTGTAAGCATTTCACCATAAGGACCTGATGTATCTATGGCTTCCTGTGAACTGACAAATTCTACGTTATATTTTTTTAAGGTATTCCAAATATTCAAAAAATCTAACATACTTCTGCTGATTCTGTCAAGTCGATAAACAATTATTTTGCTTATTTTTCCTTGTTCAACCTGACGCATCATTTTTTGAAATCCATCACGGTCAACATTTCCGCCTGAAAAGCCATTGTCAACAAAAGTAATAATTTTTTCTGACTTTTCATCAGGTTTTATCATTGATTTACAATATTCAATCTGTGTTTCACATGAAATACTGTTTTCTCGTTCTATGGATTTTCTTGCATAAAGAGCAATAGACATACGATTTCACCTCCTTTACTATTAGTTTTTACTCACCTATTTTTGTGAGAAAATCTTGTATAATTCTTCGACAATTTCATTTTCAGCCTGCTCTTTTTCCTCTTGGGTTAAAAGCACCGTATTTGTTATCTTATATGTATTATTTTTTGTGTCTGTGTACTCTGACATAACACATCAACCTCCTTCTTTAAGTTTATGCAGTATAAGCCTGTACTTATATCGAACCGCATATAGGAATATCACTTTTTTCAAAACCAAACGTATCCCTTGTGATAATTACATCATTAAAATCACAATTAAGCTCGTTATTTACGATTTCAAGCACTTTTTCTGTACTATAATCAAAGTATATTGTTTTCAGCTCAAACGGTGTTATAAACTGATTATCTCGTTTATAACGTCTATCGCAGTAGTAACAGGATTGCACTAATCCCCTGTAACCGTTTTGTTTAATCTCAAAATATATAGTTCTGTGTACCCTGTTTTTGAGCCTTGTTTTTAGAATTCCGTCACATTCAACCAATATCAGAAATTTATATTTCTTACTGCTTTGTAAATATTGAGCAATATATTCTTCTGTGGTTGCATATGGGTTATTCTCAGAAAACCTCATTCCATAAAAATGCTTGTCAAGTTCGCCAGTTAATACATCAATCAAACTACTGTAATTGCATTTTACGGTTGCCCATTTATGAGGAATGGCTCTGGTGCCATTCCTCATAGGTCTGTCAATGTAGAAACAATCGCTGATTGTGATTGTTTCACCAAAACAATTAATTTTCATATAAACCTTCCGACCATGATTATTCCTGAAAATAGTGTGATATGTATTTTCTGAAAACTTATCAAAATTTAAAATACTTTTTCTCATTGCAGTTACTCCTTTCCTTGATTAGCAATATAATTAGCATACTCGGTGCGCAATCGTAACCCAATTCTGTGTCTACCAAGAATATTGTTTCGTCCGGCAGGATACTTATTTATTTCTGCGCTTTTACTGAAAACATCTTTTGATTTTGAAGGCAAAAGATTTTGGTTGCAATAATACAAATATGCTTCATATAGGTTGTTTACGGATGTTTTGCAATTATAATCATCTACAATCGCGTCTTTGAAAAAAGCCTTTATGGTGTTTTCACCTGAAAAGTAATCTAATGTAGCATATTCCACACGAGCAGTAGATGTAAGTCCTTCTTTTATATACAACAAAGCACCTTCTATCAGCCATGCAAGAATAGCCTTTTTACAACTGTCACTTGCTAATTTTTCTGACATATGTAGGTCAATGTTGCTTGCATCAAATTTCATTGGAAATGGAATTACTGTAATCCTACGTTCCATTGCATACCCACCGTCACGGAAATGAGGCATATGGTTTGCATCAAAAAACAGTACACTTTTATTTTCAAACTCAACCATATTTCCATAAAGCTTACGACCAATAAGTTTACCTCCTCCTATATGCTTTTTCAAAACCGCATCATTTAAAACAGCACCCGCAGGAACTTCAGATGAAAACACAAATAATTTATCCTTAAATTGATATGTCGCCGGTGACGGCGCATTTGGGTTTGACATTGAAGAACTTACAAAATATTCTACCTTCATTGTTGTTGCTAAAGGGCCAACTACATTTTGAATTGCTTCAATCAGTGTAGATTTTCCATTTGCACCATCCCCCTGAAGGAAAAAGCACTGTTGTTCAATCGGGTCACCAATAAAGGCATATCCAAAAACCTTTTGCAAAAACAGGCAGTTCTCTTTATCGCCCATAATTGACAATATAAAATTATCAAAAGTCATATCCCTATATTCAGGTATATAATCTACATCTAATCTATATGTAATATAGGCATTTTTGTAACTTTCGTGAGTAAATAATGCTTTTCTGTTAAAATCATAAACACCATTTTTAACACAAACGCATCTATGCGTTTTATCAAATTCGTTACCTTTTTTGCTTAGCATAGATTTAATTGTTTCTCCGATAGATTTAATAGTATAGAACATTCCGCTTTGTACTGCATCACTCCTCGAATCATTTGATTGTGACAAGACACAGTATAGCTTTGAAGCTTCTATTATATACTTGTGGAATTCACGCTCGGATAAAACAGGCCAATGCCCATTTATCCAATGTCGCAGTTGTTCTTCATCTCCGTTGTATACTAATTCTGTATTGATAGAACACAATACCCTTTCTGCCCTACCAATATCATTAGCCGGAAACGGCTCAAGAATTCGTTGTCTGTCAACGTTATTACAACTAACAAATTTTGAAAAACATGGCATAAGTGCTTCATCTGTTATAACCTTTTGTTGTTCTGTATTAAAATCTTCTTTCTCTTCCTGTGGTTCTGAAGTATCACAATCTATGTTTTCTTCCGGCAATATTTGTATCATTGGGGGAAGTTCGGGTTTGGGATACACCTGAATCATAGGAAGTTTTTCATCGGGAGCGTATACCCGTATCATAGGAGGGTATTTTCTACTTTCCTCAGCAATATCATTTTTTGTCATAGGACATTGCTTAATTGAAATGTCTGATAAGTTATTCATACTATCACCTTTTGTAATTATTTTGTTAAATCC
The DNA here is from genome assembly GCA_045534795.1 of Clostridia bacterium. GTDB lineage: Bacteria > Bacillota > Clostridia > Monoglobales > Firm-18 > CAZNKU01. Next base: position 3,731 of record JAZSKK010000018.1, read on the forward strand.
ATAATATGAAATTAATTCTAAGCATATTTTTATATTTCATATTACACAATTCAACAAGTGTTGTATGTATTATACAGTAAACCACGCTCAATTCATACATAAGGAATAAAATTTTTCAATCTGTTCCCTATTGACGTAATCGAGCTATAATATTATACTCATATATGAGGTGGTTTTAATGGGATATTACTATAAAAGCAGTGATATAAAATTCAGTTCATATGCATGCGTAAAGCATATTACCAACACTTCAAGTAATGAGATAAAACTTTTTAACAATTGCATAAAAATCATTACAAGCAATGACCGTCATTTCACCGAGAATGTTATTGATGGTTTTGATACATATTTTTTTGGTATTCTGATACACAGACACTTAAATAAAAATGCATATGACATATATTGTTCATCAAAGAGTTATGCATATTTTGTCATTAAGTATCTCCATAAATTTTCTCATGACGATTACAATAGAATATATACTACTCTGTATAACAAGTTTGATGAAATTCAAAAACTAATAGCTTCTATGCCAATTGAGGAGAAAATAGAATTCATGACAAATTTCGAAAGAAATTTCAGAATTGAAATGATAAATAATCTATCTGAAGTTATAGATTCGGCTTTTGCGAAATCAGAAAACCGACAAAATGATATATATGTTTCCGTTTTAATGCGTGAAATTGTAAATGTGATAATTAAAGCACAAGCACAGGAGTACTTTACCGATGTTCAAAGTAAACATTTTCTTGAATTCATGAACCTATATGAACTAAGCACAAAAAACGCAAAAAGTTATGAAACAGAATTCATTAATGATTTTTTTGATTTCATTGCAGAATATTAAAGACGGATAGTAGCAATGTCGT
>JAZSKK010000245.1:0-6856 GCA_045534795.1 Clostridia bacterium
ATAAGCATATATATTGCCATTATAACGGAAGCAACAATCAAAACTATGCTACTTCCCAAAGCAGTAACTGCATTAAGTGTAAAACCATACAAATTCTGTATTATACCGTTTAATGTATCAAGAAGACTTTTATCAATTTCATAAATATTAAAATTGTAAATTGCCTCCAAATCCACATTAAAAGATAATGCAATGCTTTCAATTATATTGTAAATACCTGTATTATGCTCTGAAAGCAATCTGCTTACATAGCTTATAAGGTCCCTTACTGTATCAATCAAAAAAGGAACTGCATAGTAGCATATAAGCCCACACACCACAAGAACTAATACCACTACTATTACTATCGACAATATTCTGTTAATCTTTAGCCTTCTGTTAAAAAACCTTACAAAACCGTCTAACAGATATGCAATTACAACGCCATAAATAAATGGTTTAAAGACACCGGCTACAAAGGATATTTTATCCCCTGCAAAAACCACCAAAAATGACAGTAATGCAACTATAAACAAATATAAAAAACTTTTACTCTTTACTTTGTCCATAAAATTCACCAACTATTTATTAATATGCTTTTCCCCAATAAGCCATAGTCTTTGCAGGTTTACCGCAACAAACACATTTGTCTGACAAATGCTCCTGTTCAAAAGGCATACATCTTGAAGAAAGCCCCGCTTCTTCCTTAATCTTTTCTTCACAGGCAAGGTCTCCGCACCACATTGCTTTTACAAACCCTGTATTTTCTGCAGCACATTTTTTCATTTCCTCAAAATCTGTAACCCTGTATGTTTTCTGTTCTCTTAAAGCCAAAGCTCTGTCAAACATATCCTGCTGAATTGTATCCAACAGCTTAACAACTGTTTCTTCAATATTATCCAGTGATACAACAATCTTTTCGTGATTGTCACGTCTTACCAATACGCACTGATTATTTTCAATATCCTTAGGACCGATTTCAAGCCTTACAGGAACACCCTTCATTTCGTATTCACTGAACTTCCAGCCAGGAGATTTATCAGTATCATCAAGCTTAACACTTACCACTGGTTTAAGCTTATCAAGAAGCTCGTTAGCCTTATCAAGAACCCCTTCCTTCTTTTGCGCGATAGGTACAATGATAAGCTGCAAAGGTGCAATCTTAGGAGGCAACACCAAGCCGTTATCGTCACCGTGCATCATAATGATAGCACCAATAAGTCTTGTAGATACACCCCAGGAAGTTTCGTGAACGTACTGCAACTTGTTGTTGCGGTCAGTAAACTGAATATCAAAGGCCTTTGCAAATCCATCACCAAAGTAATGAGATGTACCTGCCTGCAATGCCTTGCCGTCATGCATCATACTTTCTATAGTATATGTTTGTTCCGCACCTGCAAATTTTTCTTTATCAGTCTTTTGTCCCTTGATTACAGGGATAGCAAGATAATTTTCACAAAAATCTGCATATACATTTAACATTCTCTGTGTTTCTTCAATAGCATCCTCTGCCGTTTCGTGAACAGTATGTCCTTCCTGCCACAAAAATTCAACAGAACGAAGGAACGGTCTTGTTGTCTTTTCCCATCTTACAACAGAGCACCACTGATTATAAAGCTTAGGCAAATCTCTGTATGAATGTATTATATTTGCATAATGGTCGCAGAACAAGGTTTCCGAAGTAGGTCTTACACATAATCTTTCCTGCAACGGTTCACTACCGCCGTGAGTAACCCACGCAACCTCAGGAGCAAAGCCTTCAACATGGTCCTTTTCCTTTTGCAAAAGGCTTTCAGGAATAAACATAGGCATATAGACATTAACTTTGCCAGTATGCTTAAATTTACCATCTAAAACCTTTTGAATATTTTCCCATATTGCATAACCGTAAGGACGTATAATCATACAACTCCTGATGTTTGAATATTCAATAAGGTCAGCCTTTTTTACAATATCTGTATACCATTTTGCAAAATCAACATCCATAGATGTAATTTCTTCTACAAATTTTTTCTGTTTATCCATTTAATGTCAATCCTTTCTTTTCTTACACTATAATATAACATTAAAAGCCCCTTATTGTCAAGAAAAAAGCCACTTTTACACAGTAATAATTGTTTTTTGATTTTACTATTGAAAAAGTGCGTGAATTTTGTTACAATTTAAGGAGAATTTAGAAAAGGGAGAAACAATATGTCCAATAAAAAAACAACAAAAGACCGTAAAAATTTATCTCTTAATATAAAAATCACCATAATCACATCAGTAATTATAGTGTGGATAATCTGCCTTGCTGTAATAATGTCTCAATGCGAATCTGAACAAAATATCCAAAACACTGTTGACACTACTGAGGATGTTACATCTTCCGTAATTTCATACGAAAGTAATGAAACAGGTAAAATAAGCAAAGAAGATTCAAAATGTGTTGCATATTTTAATTCTCACTACAACAAAGATTATTACTTTGTTACGGAATATAAAATTTCAAGCGAAGAAAAGGGAATTTATTACCAGACCGAAACTGTTGCCTGGTCCTCGCAGGGATATAAGTATAAAAAAACTGATATGTGCAGCTACGAGGATATTGAATTTTACAATGACGGTGTAGAGTACCTGATTACTCCTACAAATTCTTATGTTATGTATCCAAATACAAAGATGTACTTTAAATCCGCAAACAATGCAAAAATGGAGCAATCAAAGGTTACTTTTGACAATGAGGAATTTGTCACAGGAACAATTAAGATAGACGATAAAGAATATTTTTATGAGGGATTTACCGATAAAAACGGCATAAATTCAAAATATTGTTTTGATAAAAACGACAACCTGAAGTACCTTATAACCACAGTAAATGGTGCAACCGTTACTGCAGCGTATATGGAATATTCTGAAAATGTGGATTATTCATTGTTTGAAATTCCTGCAGATTATGTATTGGAAGAATAATCTTTTACCAGCTTTTCCTTTTGAATGCGAGTTAATTTTTTAATCTCACATTCTCTTTTCAATGCATCAGACTTATTATCAAATTTTTCAACAAAAACCAACTCAAGCGGTAAGCGTGACCTTGTATATTTGGCACCCTTACCGCTTTTGTGTTTCTCAATTCTTTTTTCAACATCATTGGTGTATCCGCAGTAAAAACTGCCATCCGCACATTTTAGTATGTAAACATAAAACATTTAATCACCCTGTAAACATTTTAACACAAATTCAAAAACTTTTCAAATTTCCAAATCCTTCATATTTTCCGCCAGTTTTTCCAACGCTCTCTTTTCTATCCTGGAAACATAAGACCTTGAAATTTTAAGTTTTTTTGCTATTTCATTCTGAGTATATTCCACACCCCCTGCAAGGCCATATCGAAGCACTACAATAATCTTTTCTCTTTTATCCAACACCTTATCTAAAAGATTTGAAAGAGAATTTTTTACCATTTTTAAATTTACCATATCCAATATTTCATCCTCATCATTGCTTAGAATATCATTAAAGGTAATCTGATTTCCTTCACAATCTGTACCAATAGGCTCATCAATTGATATTTCATTCTGTGCTTTTTTACCTGAACGCACAGCCATAAGAATTTCGTTTTCAATACAACGGGAAATATAGGTAGAAAGCTTGGTTTTTTTATCAAAATTATAGCTGGAAATACCCTTTATAAGCCCTATAGTTCCTATTGAAATTGCATCGTCACAATCTTTGAATATACCTGTGTATTTTTTTGCAATATGTGCCACCAGACGAAGATTGTGCTCTATAAGCTTATTCTTTGCATCCTCATCACCGTCTTTGTATCTTAAAAGAAGTTCGTTTTCTTCCTTTTTGCTAAGCTGCTTGGGAAATGAGTTTAGATTTGACATATATCCCAACAGCATAAACAGTTGTTTTAACAGTAATTCTATAAACAAATTCACCACTCCTCGGTAAATTGTATGATTGCCACAACTTGGACTATACACTATGTGCTTTTATAAACTGCTATACACAGAAAATAATTGTCAAAAAAACTCAAAATTCTTCCTGTTTAATGTTGACTTTTCTTCCTATTATGATATAATAAACTCTGTATGAAGAAAAATAAAAGGAGTGTAAAAACAAATGGGTATGAATAGTATGTTGGTATCAATTATGATACTATTTCCGTTTGTAGTTGCGGCTATTTTACATTTTCTAAAAACAAGAAATGCAAGAAGAATAGTTGCTTATGGTGGCTGCGGAATAATTATTGCCACAACATTGTTTTATGGGGTTAGATTTTTGACAGGTGGTGCTCATTCCATTCAACTGTTAAAATCAACGCCTGTTATTGACAAAGCTATGTTAATTATTGAAGTATTATTAATGATACTTATTGTGTTCCTTAGCTTTAGATACAAAAAATATTATGTATCCTTGCTGTCAATTGCTCAGACTGCACTTATTGCATGGTTGGAAATATTCCACCCATCAAAAGCCAGCTTTCATCTGTTGACGGACAAGCTTACTGTTATAATGTGCCTTATGATTGGTATTATCGGATGCCTTATCTGCATCTATGCAATAGGCTATATGAGAATATATCTCCGTCACCATACAGAATACAAGGACAGAAGAACTTTCTTCTTCCCAATGCTTTTTGTATTTATAGGTGCTATGTTTGGTCTTGTGCTTTCAGATAATCTTATATGGATATATTTCTTTTGGGAAATCACAAGTATATCATCCTTCCTTTTAATTGGCTATACAAAGACAAAGGAAGCTATAAACAATTCGTTCCGTGCATTATGGATGAACCTCTTGGGAGGTCTTGGTTTTGCAATAGCTATTGTTTTTGCACACCTTAACTATCATATAATCAATCTTAGCGACCTTGTTAAGATGTATCACGATACAATAGGTACGCCTGAGGCAAAGGGCCTTGTATTTATTGTTATTTTACTTGCCTTTGCAGGTCTTACAAAATCTGCACAGATGCCTTTTTCAAAGTGGTTACTTGGTGCTATGGTTGCTCCTACACCTACATCTGCTTTGCTGCATAGTGCTACAATGGTTAAGGCGGGGGTTTACTTATTGCTTCGTCTTGCACCTGCTATGAATAGTAATGTTGCAGGTACAATGGTTGCATACATAGGCGGTATCACATTCCTTGTAACAAGTATGATTGCTATTACTGAAAGTGATGCTAAAAAGGTTTTGGCTTATTCAACAATTTCAAACCTTGGTATTATTACAGCATGTGCAGGTTGTGGTACAGAGGCTACTGTGTGGGCAGGCGTACTTCTTATGATGTTCCACGCTGTATCAAAGTCAATGTTGTTCCAGGCTGTTGGTTCTATTGAAAACTCAAGAGGCAGCCGTGATATTGAAGATATGCACGGTCTTATCAAGATGCTTCCCGCACTTGCGGTTATAATGATTATCGGTATATGTGCCATGTTCCTTGCACCATTTGGTATGCTTGTTTCAAAATGGGCTGCTCTTAAGTCATTTATAGATTCAAACAATATCATTTTGGTTTGCTTTATCTGTTTTGGTAGTGCAACAACAATGGTTTACTGGACAAAATGGCTTTGCAAAGTTTTGGCTTGCACACCTTCAAAGCATATTGAGGATATTACAACAAGTGGTCAATGGTTCTCACTTAGAATCCACGCAGTTATGACAGTTGGTCTTTGTGCATTCTTCCCATACATTGCAACCAGGGTTTTAAATCCTCTTATTGAACGTATGTTCTTTACAGACAACGTAAGTGTGCTTGAATTCAGCGATATGATTATTATAGTTATAATGCTTGTAATCATTTTTGCAGTTCCTTTGATTTCAAAGTTCCTTGCAGATAACCTTAAGGCTGAGGAATCACTTAACTACCTTGGCGGTATCAATATGGGTGATAACAAAACTTTTGAGGACTCATTTCACAACAACAGAAAAATGTATCTTTCAGGTTGGTATATGGAAGGTATATTCTCTGATACCAAAATGTGGTTCCCATCAGCATCAATTTGTTCAGCAATCATTCTTATTACAATAGCTATGGCAATAGGAGGTGCTTTCTAATGACAATTAAATTAATCAGTATAATTTTGTACTTGGTATTAGCACCTGTAATAGGCGGATTACTCAACGGTATTGACAGAAAAATTACTGCCCGTATGCAGGGCAGAGTTGGTCCGTCAATTATACAGCCATTTTACGATGTATTAAAACTTATTAAAAAAGATGTATTCAGAATCAACAATATGCAGTATATGTTTGTGTGGGGATTTTTCGTACTTGTAGTAATTACAGGCGTATTGTTCTTTGCAGGTGCAGACTTGCTTTTGATATTCTTTACACTAACAACAGCGGCTATGTTCCTTGTACTTGAAGCATCAACAACAAATACTCCATATTCAGTATTGGGTTCACAGCGTGAAATTGCCCAGATGCTTTCATACGAACCTATGGTGCTTATAACAGCAGTTGGTTTTTATATGGCAACAGGCTCATTCCACGTTGATGAAATTATAAATGCAGATATACCTGCAATAGTATATCTACCAGGTGTATTTGTAGGTTTTTTATACATTCTTACAATAAAATTAAGAAAGTCGCCTTTTGATATCAGTACATCACATCACGCTCATCAGGAGCTTGTAAAGGGTATCACAACTGAACTTTCAGGCAAAATGCTTGCTATAATTGAAATAACACATTGGTATGAAAATGTATTTTTAATGGGTATTATCGCAATATTCATAATTCACCGTGCATGGTGGAGCATCCCTGTAGCACTTTTGGTTGTTACAATAGCGTATTTCTTGGAAATTCTTATAGACAACACAAGTGCCAGAGTAAAATGGGACCTTATGCTTAAATCATCATGGATTGTTACAATAATCGCAGG
>JAZSKK010000149.1:0-12382 GCA_045534795.1 Clostridia bacterium
TTATTTTACCACTTATAAAGCCCCTGGGCAATAAGTTTTGTTAATGCCTCTCTTACCATAGGTGTATCTTCTTTGTATGTTACTCCGTACCATTTATCCGGAGTATTCAGCACCTTAATTTTTGCATTATTTTCCTTAATCATTTTGTCTATTACATCTGTTAGTATGTATTCACCCTTTAGAGGGTCTTTTATGTCTTTTAAGAAGCCGTGGAATGAGCTTTCCAAAGTTCCAAAAATATCAGGATTAAACCCCCACATATTCATAGAAACGGTAGAATCAAGGGGAATACCGCTGTTTTTATCAATTTCCTTACATTCTACAATATCTGAAAGATATCCGTCCGCAACCTGACACACACCCCGTGAAACTGTGCCGTTTTCCGTAATTGTGTTACCAAGCTTAAACCCTGCCATACACATAGTTTGTGTTTGGGAAAGGTGTTGGTTAACAATCTTCAGGGTGTTAGGGCCATAATAGTCATCTGCATTTATAACCACAAATGGGGTATTAACCGCATCCTTTGCACAAAGTACTGCGTGTACTGTGCCATAGGGCTTTGTACGTTCGGCAGGCACTTCAAACCAATTTGGCAATGAGTCATATCCCTGAAATACATATTCTGTATCAATTAATTTTTCAATTCTTTTTCCGCACACTTCACGGAAATCATTTTCAATTTCCTTTTTTATAATAAATACAGCCTTTGAAAAACCGCTTTTTACTGCGTCATATACGGAAAAGTCTATTATAATTTCTCCGTTGGGGCCCATAGGGGCAATTTGCTTTACACCGCCATATCTGCTGCCCATACCTGCTGCCATAACAACTAAGGTTGATTTTTTATCCATAACATAACCCCCCACTTTTTATTAGTTACATTATACCTAATTCAGACACTAAAATCAAGAATAATATTACAATTATGTTATATGTAAGATATTTCTATTGTCAAATTATAATATATTTTGGTATAATATTTGTATATTTGTAAAAAAGGAGGGGTGTGTAATTGAAAAAAACGATATTTAGCTTAATAATTATTTTAATATTTTTAATACAAATTCCCGCCTTTGGTGTCAGTGCATCTAAAATGGGTGCTGATATGGAGGGCCATTGGGCAGAGGAATATGGCCAAAGGCTTATGAAGCTTGGTATAATGAACGGATATGAGGACGGTACCTTTAAATTAAACGGTACTATTACCAGGGCAGAATTTACTAAATTACTTGTAACCTTGCGTTATGGTAATTATCAGACATATACAGATGAAATTTTTGAGGATGTACCATCGTCCGCGTGGTATTACAACTATGTTTGCACAGCCTTTGAGGAAAAAATTCTTGAAGAGCAAATGGGGGAAAGCTTCAGACCCACCGACCTTATTACAAGGGAGGAAATGGTGGTTATGATTACCAAATCCCTTGACCTTTCAGGAGGGCGTGCGTCCTTTAGTGATGTAAATTCCAAAAATGAGCATTATCAGGAAATATGTGCTGCAGTTAACAGCGGTATTATAACAGGTTATGAGGACGGCACCTTTAAGCCGGATAACACTGCCACAAGGGGTGAAACTGCTGCAATGGTGTGCAGAATTTTAAATCATATAACGGATAAAGAGCTTGTTGCAGAACCAAACCCGGAGGTGGAGCTTGAGGAGGATGAATACCCTGAAGATGAGCCTGTTGAGATACCTGATATAGAGTATGTTCCAGGTGATGTTGATGACGAAATAGATGGAAAAATTAATCTTACATGGCATCAGATTTATAATACAGGTGTAACCAAGACAGGTAATTATATGAACGGACTTAACGTTATTTCACCTACCTGGTTTACCCTTGTGGACAATACAGGGCTTACCCCTTATTCCTATGAATATGAATTTTACAGCGACCTTAATATGTATATTGCAGACCTGGGCAACAAGCAGTACATACAGGATTGCAGAGCGGAAGGCTACAAGGTATGGGCAATGTTCAGCACCGAGGGAAGTCCGTCAAAAACAAGCAAATTTTTAAACAGTTCCCCTGCAAGAGCAGCCTGTGTTAAAATGATGAAGGAATTTATTTTGAAATATGACCTTGACGGAATAAACCTTGATTTTGAAAATATGTATCAGAATGACCGTGATTTATATTCGCAGTTTGTAAAGGAAATGGCGGATATGTGCCACAGCGTCGGTGTAATATTAAGTGTTGATGTAACAAAGTATGACCCTACAAGTTATACATATTCAATGTGCTATGACCGTACAGCTATTGCAAAATATGCAGACTACGTAGCCTTGATGGCTTATGACCAGAATGGTACCTGGAGTACTACTGCGGGTTCTGTGGCGGACCTTGAGTGGACAGAAAAAGCTGTTATAAAAACCCTTGAAGAAGTACCTAATGAAAAACTGCTTTTAGGAATACCTTTTTATGCAAGAATATGGGAAACTGTTAATGATAAGGTTGTAAAGACATCTGCCGTAGGTATGACCACTGTTGCAAATAAGATTGAAGAAAACAATGCAACTGTTTATTATGATGAAAAAACAGGGCAGAATTATGCGGAATGGACATCGGGCGACAGGGTGTTTAAAATATGGATAGAGGACAAAACCTCTATACAGGCAAGGCTTGACCTTATAGAAAAATATGACCTTGCAGGTGTTGCTTCATGGAGCAAAACCTTTGAAACACCTGATATCTGGGAATTTATTGAGGAGAATTTAAGATGAACAAAAAAATAAGCGAAATACTTTTGGGTATAGCTTATGGTATTGTAACAATGCTTTTTGTAATGGGGCTTTTGCCATGGGCTATGGTGTCCAGTATTTTAGGATGTGTAATTGCTATGCTTGCAATATGGCGTATAAGAAAAAAGATGCGTGCAGAGGAAAGTGTAAGGCATTTTACAATTAGCTATACGGCAGTAATTATTATATTTATGCTTTTTATTAATTCACTATCAATCGGAGCATAAGCAGCATAACAAAACCGGGTATGCCCAATATACCTACTGTAAATGCGGTAATAGCGTTTACCCCTATGAAAAAGCCGAATAGCTGGGACACAAAGTTGAAGGCTATTATGCACATTCCTCCAAATGCGGAATTTATAATTAACCTTAGTAATGCACCTAGGGGCTTTGAAAATATCACGATTAACACACAGCCTAAAATAATGCCTATAATATAAAGAAATATCGTATTATTCATAAAAACACCTCCGTATATACCTAAAATATGCGGAGGTTGTACTATTTATGCCTGATGCTTGCCCTTGCCGAAAAAGCCGCGCCTTTTCTTTACAGGACGTGCCAGATATCTGTTGCTTTGGTTTACATACTGATAGATTATGTGGTTTGCTTCGTCAAGAACATTATAGTCTTCAATAGCTTTCATTTTATCCTTTAAAATAAATATTGCCTGCTGAATATTGCTGCTTTTTATGTTATCTATTATGATAACTCTTTTACTGTTGTCAAACATATGCACCCTCCTCGTTTTTAATTATCTTAAGTACAGCTACGGTCATATCATCCTCCTGTTTTTTTCGTCTTTGTGCCTCATCCGCCAATAGCTTTGCTATCAGATTTGGGCTATCCTCGTGCATATTTAATATATATTCTTCAAACCAGCTGTCTGTTGCATTGTGTATTCCGTCGCTTATAAGGATAATAATATCACCGCTTTTTGCCTGATATTCTTTAGTTTCTGCTTTTGTGTTGTTAATTATTCCTATTGGTAATGTATCGGAGGAAATTTTTTTGATGCACTTATCAGTTTTTATATAGGTTGTGTTTGCGCCTGCTTTTACAAATTCTGTTTTTGCAGTAAACATATCTATTATAACAGCATCAAGTGTGGCAAAGGTTTCGGAATTTTTCAGCATCAATGTGGAATTTATCATTTCAACAGATGTTTTTTTATCAAAGCCTGCATTTAAAAACTGCTGCATAAGCTCTATTGCGGTAATGGACTGTGTTGCGGCATTTTTTCCACAGCCCATACCGTCACTTAGTATTACCGTGTACTTTCCTCCTGAAATTTTGCCGTGTATTACGTTGTCACCACATTTTTCTTCACCCTTTTTTGGTATGCTTATGTAACTGCATTCTATTGCAAATCGTTCAGATTCCCTTAGCTTTATGGTGAATTTGTTTTTGATGCAGCTGTAATTTTCCACCTTCATATTTTTGTTTAATGTTTCGGATATTATTACTTCAATTTTTTTGCACAAATCCGTAAAATCATCTTTTTTGTTTTTCACCGCTACCGTAACCGAGGTTATGTCCAGATGGTCCTTTACTACGGTTATGTCACTGCACTTTATATCCGCCTGCTCCATATTGTACATAATTTTGCTTTCCTCAAGCTTGTCAAAGGTTATTGTGTTTGTAATATTTTTTGAAAATTCGTCCATAATGTCTGACATTCCCTTTAATTGTGCGGAAATCATTTTCTGGCTTTGTTCCACTCTTTCCTGCCATTGATGGTTTGCCTTGTACCTGAAGTATATTCTGTTCATTTCACTTGCAAAGATACTGTATTTAATACATTTTTGTTTAAATTCTATTGGAATATTTTCGTTGCTTAAATGTCCTGTTTCATTGAGAACATAAACAGTTTTGTTAAGTATATCTCTTGTGTCAAAGGCTTCCTTGCTCCAGCATACAAATTTAAGTCCGCAGGTTTTACAGACCTTGCCTGCGGCAATATCATAAATTGTACTTAAATCATTTGTGTTTTCAGGTATATGGGAAAATATTTTTTGCGAAAGCTCTGCAAGAGATTCAAAGGATTTTGAAGTAATTTTGATTTTTGAGGTTACCATATCCTGATATTTTTTAAATTCTGTGTTACGAGTTAATCCTGCACTGAAATATGCCTTTATTCTTAACAGCAGTGATTGAGGCACAAGGGAGAACATACATACGGAAATAATTGTTTCCAGTTCAGAAAATATTGAATCTGACCAACCACCGAAGTAGGTGCTTAGTAATCTGGAGGACAATATAAATGCAAGTATAATTCCGGGTCTTTTGTATCTTGAGGCTATACCTGTAACAAAACCGCAAAAGCCCAATATTCCCGTGTATTCGCTGTATTCAAAGGAGTATAGTGAAAAAAGAATGCCTGCACCAATTCCGCAGGTTACGGAAAATGTACATCCTCCTGCGTATGCGATAATCATAATTAATACTCCGCATATTGTTTTTCCTACAGAAATGTTGCCGATGTTAAGCCCGCAAAATCCACCGACTACAATTATTGTCAACGCACATATTCCTGCAACATCTTCTGTCTTTATGTCTTCGTAAACATCTGCGTCGCATATAATTGTTGCAGAGGATTTGATTATATACGGAAATATAAAACAAATGGCACATTCAAAGCCAAGCATCATCATATTGCTGAATGTGTTTCCAAGCTGTGCATAATAAATTATTCCTGATATTGCCAGGGCTGAAACGGAGGCAACGGAATGCAGATGACTTGTTGCTTTTGTCCATATTGTAGATACGGATATGTATATAAGCCCAAACAAAACGTATGCCAGTAAATACCGCAGGGTTGTATAGGAATATTGCGTTGTTAAGATTCCTGCCAAAGCCATAGCTACGGTTATAATCATTTTTGTGGGAGTTTTGCTGTATGTACGAATGTATGAACATATATAGGCAAGGGCAAATGGGGATATTGTACCCATTATGAATATTCTGCCCAGCATAAAGGATATAAAATAATGTATCAGGTATCTCTTTTTAAAGGCTGTTATTTTTTTTATGTTTTTTCTTACGGTTATAAATTCCATAAAAATTCTCCTTTGTGTAAAATCAATGCAGTGTAAATTAAATTATACTATTTTAAAGGTATAATAAATGTCGCAAAATGTAGCTGATACAGTAAAATTTTTTTGCAAAAAACACCAAAAATATGCATTTGTTTCAGTTGACTTATTTTGTTGTAAATGTTATAATATACATTAATATATTGGGGAGTTATGTATGATTGGTAATATATTAAGTATTTTTTCAGTATTATTATTGGTTTGTATTATCCCTACATCGTGGATGATATACAAAAAGAAGTTAACATTTTTAAGCGGGGTGTTTTTGGGAACATTCCTGTTTTTGGTGTCTTTTGGATGCTCGGTTTTCGGGACATCAATTATGTATGGATACAGCCCTATTGACTATGCGGTAAATGTTTTTTTTGACAATATATTAGCAGGCTATAATGCTCTTTCGGGTATTTCTGAAGAAGAACTTCAGATAATAAGCAGTATTATTACTGAGGGAAGAAATCTTTATTTTACACTTATGCCCGCAATAGTGATTATTTTGGCACTGGTTTGGTCGTATGTGATAATTATGATTTTCAAAGGTGTACTTGCATTGTTCCGCAAGGATGTGTCAGGGTTTTGGAGGTTTTGTGATTTTAAAATGCCCAAAACAGCGGTGCTTCTTGCAGTTTTTTCATATTTTCTTTCGGGTGTCTTTAATGGTGAACAGCTTGGATATGCCTTTTTGAATTTTACGTCTATAATGTTTACATTAACCTCCCTGTGCGGACTTTCGCTAATAGACTACGGATTAAGAAAGAAAGTTAAAATATCTGTTTTAAGGGCATTTGTGTATATAGTAATATTTGGCGTACTGACGATATTTATGGGTATCGGTACAAATCTGCTCACATTTGTGGGAATGATTGATGCCTTCTTTGATATTCGTAATGCAAAAGCTAAAATTAATAAATTTTGATGAAAAAGCTCTTCTGAAAGGAGCGTGACTCTATGAACAATAAACGCTTTGTGTCCAGACTTTTAACCGAAACAAAGGTATATTTTGCGGCAATATTTGTATCCGCGGTTATTTCCATTTTTTACAAGAACTATGGATTTGCCACTTTTCAGCTTGTGCTTTTAGCAGGTATGTCGGTGTATCACACATATTTATCCAAGAAAAAAATTAGTGAAATTACCGAATATGTGGAAAATCTGTCAATCCATACTACCAGTGCAGCAAAGGATTCAATGCTTAATATTCCTATGCCTCTTACGGTTTTGGACCTTACTGGCAATATTGTATGGCACAACGAGGTTTTTGCTGAAATGACAGGCGGAAACCACTTTGAAAACCATATTTCAACAGTAGTTCCTGATATCGAGATATTGAAAATACTGGAAAACAGACATAACATCAATTTTAACATTAAATATGATGAAAAGGATTATCAGATAACAGGTAACGTGGTTGAATTTAATAATGATGACAATAAATTTTATTCTCTTGTTCTGTATTGGACAGACCGTACAAGGGAAGAGGAATATGTAAAAAAATATAATGACAGCAGGGTTTTAAACAGCATTGTGCTTATTGACAACTACGAGGATATTACAAAGGGGCTTCCTCAGCAGTCTGTCAGCAAGCTTATATCGTCTATGGACCAGCTAATCAGCAATTGGGCAAGTGAAAATGAGGGAATTTACAGAAAGCTGGAAAAGGACAGATATTATATTTTGTTTGAAAACAGAAATATCTGCAATATAATTGATAAAAAGTTTGAAATTTTAAATGAAATGAAAAAAATAGAATCTGAAAATTCTATGCAGGCGACTATGAGTATAGGTATCGGTGACGCTGATACTGTGCAAAAAAGTGAGGAATATGCAAAGATTGCCCTTGACATGGCTTTGGGTCGCGGCGGTGACCAGGCAGTTATAAAAAACGAAGAGGGATTCAGGTTCTTTGGCGGTAATTCTGAAAGCACAGGCCGTAATACAAAGGTTAAATCACGAGTTGTTGCCCTTGCTTTAAGAGAATTGATTGAAAATTCCTCAACGGTATTTATCACAGGACACAAAAACTGTGACGCAGACAGCTTGGGAGCATCTGTTGCAGTATGCAAAATGGCTGCTCTTTATGGCAAAAAGGCGTATATTATTGTGGGTGACCTTTTAAGTGTAACAAAAAAACTTGTGGATGAGCTTAAAATAGAAGAATCATACAGCGATGTCTTTATATCTGAACAGACTGCCTTGCAGATGGAACTTGATGATGCTCTTTTGGTAGTGGTTGATACCCACAACCCTGTATATGTAGAGGCGTCAAAATTAATTAATGAAATAGAAGATATTGTGCTTATCGACCATCACAGAAGGGGACAAAGCTCTATTGAAAAGCCTGTTCTGACATATCAGGAGCCATACGCTTCCTCAACCTGTGAAATGGTTACGGAAATATTCCAGTACATTAAAGATGGGGCAAAGCTTACCCCTAAGGAAGCACAGGCTGTTTATGCTGGTATGGTGCTTGATACCAAAAACTTTAGTATGAAGACTGGTGTACGTACATTTGAGGCTGCATCATTCTTAAGGCGTATGGGTGTTGATACAGTTAACGTAAAGCGTATTTTCCAAAATGATATGTCTATGTACGTTAAGCGTGCAAAAATTGTTTCAAATGCGGAAAACTATCTTGGCAAAATAGCCATATCCTATTGGGATGAGGTTGAAGACACTGCTAATGTAATTGCCAGCCAGGCGGCGGATGAAATGCTTAATATAACTGATATAAAGGCTTCCTTTGTACTTTGTAGGGCTGAAGACAGCATTGTAATCAGCGGTCGTTCGTTAGGTGAATATAATGTACAGGTTGTTTTGGAAAAAATCGGAGGCGGAGGGCATATGACCATAGCGGGAGCTCAGCTTAAAGAAAAAACTATGGTTGAGGCTTTGGATATTTTAAAGCACGCAATCGATGAATTGGAAGAATAGGAGGATTTACGATGAAGGTTATTTTGTTAAAGGACGTAAAAGGCTCTGGTAAAAAGGGGCAGGTTATAAATGTTGCAGACGGCTATGCTCGAAATGCGTTGTTGCCTAAGGGGCTTGCTTTAGAGGCTACTCCTGCTAATATGAATATACTTAAGGGTAAGGAGGAATCAATAGCTCATAAAAAAGAGGTTGCTTATGATACAGCTGTTGATTTGGCAAAGCGTCTTGGTGATATAAGCGTTACTATCAAGACTAAAGCAGGTGCAAACGGCAAAATTTTTGGCTCCGTAACCTCAAAGGATATTGCGGAGGAAATTGAAAAGAATTACAAGATTAAACTTGATAAAAGATGGATTGACCTTAAGGATGGCATAAAGGTTGTAGGTACACAGGATGTTAATATATGGTTACATTCCAAGGTTAATGCAAAAGTAAAGGTTATCGTAGAGGCGGAATAATCCGCAAAATTTTACTGAAGGGAAGTTGTGGGTATGGATGAAATAACAAACAGAATAACCCCATACAATGCTGCGGCGGAGCAATCTGTCATAGGCTCAATATTTATGGACCGTGAATGTCTGGCTAATGTTATAGAATATGTTCGTGCCGATGATTTTTATGACCCAAGAAACAAGGAACTCTTTGAGTCAATAATGGACCTTTTTAATTATGACAAGCCCATTGATGTTATTACTGTCGCAGAACAGTTAAGACAAAGGGGAACCTTTGAAAAGGTTGGCGGTGAAATATATCTTGCGGATATTGCAAGTGCTGTTTCCACGAGTGCCAATGTAAAATATTATGCAAAAATTGTTTCTGAATATGCTATCAGAAGAAGGCTTATAAATGTGGCAAACGATATTTCCAATCTTGCGTATGAGGGTAATGAAAATATCGATAAAATCCTTGATATTTCGGAACAAAAGGTTTTTGATGTATCTGAAAATAAAAATATGACCGGCTTTATAAGTATGCGTGATTTGCTTTCATCAAGCTTTGCACATATTTCTGAAATCGCGTCAAATCCAAGCAATATTACAGGCATACCTACAGGCTTTACAAAGCTTGACGATATGATTTCAGGGCTTAACAAATCAAACCTTATACTTATTGCCGCAAGACCTGCTATGGGTAAAACATCTTTTGCTCTTAATATTGCCCATTACGCGGCAGTTAAGGCAGGAGCAAAGGTTGGCATATTCAGTCTGGAAATGAGCGATGAGGAAATAATAAACAGAATATGGTTTTCTGAAGCCATGGTGGAATCAGGAAAAATACGTGGCGGAAATATGAAGCCAAATGACTGGGAAAGGCTTACAATGGCACTTTCCAAATTGTCCTCTGCCAATATTTATGTAGATGATACTGCTGCAGTTTCCCCTATGGATATGAGGGCAAAATGCAGAAGGTTAATGGCGGAAAAGGGTCTTGATTTAATTATTGTGGACCATATTCAGCTTATGCAGTCCTCAAGACGTACTGAAAACAGACAGCAGGAAATTACAGAAATTTCCCGTTCACTTAAGATGCTTGCAAAGGACCTTAATATTCCCGTTGTGGCACTTTCACAGCTTAGCCGTGCAAGTGATTCCCGTACGGACAAACGCCCTATGCTTTCTGACCTTCGTGAATCAGGTGCTATTGAGCAGGACGCAGATATTGTTATGATGCTTTATCGTGACGAATATTATAATAAGGATACAGAACATCCCGGCGAGGCAGAGGTTATTGTTGCCAAAAACCGTAGCGGAGGTACAGGTACAGTACGCCTAAGCTGGCAGGGTGAATTTACAAAATTCAGCAATATTGATTATCAGCATGAGGAATATTAATATGAATGCTTTTGAAAGGCATATATTGGAAACAGTTGACAAATACAATATGATTGAAAGCGGACAGACTGTTATAGCAGCGGTTTCGGGCGGCTATGATTCCCTTTGTATGCTTAATGTGTTGTGTAATCTTCGCAGGCTAAGAGGCTTTGATGTATGTGTTGCACATATAAATCATATGTTGAGAGATGAAGCTGATTCAGATGAGGCTTTTGTATGCAGTGAGGCAAAACGACTTGGGGTTGAGGTATATACCAAAAAGGCAGATGTATCAGGATATGCGGAGAAAAACAAGGTATCCTTTGAAACCGCAGGCAGAATTTTAAGATACAGTTTTTTTGATGAGATTGCAAAAAAATATACAAACACAGTAATAGCTACGGCACATAATGCCAATGACAGTGCAGAAAGTATGCTTATGCATCTTATGAGGGGCAGCGGCCTTAGCGGACTTGTGGGGATAAGGCCTAAAAACCAAAATATCATACGCCCCCTTATTGAAACTGACCGTACAGATATAGAAAGGTATTGTGATGAAATGGGTATTGTCCCAAGACATGACTGGACAAATGATACCGACGATTATCACAGAAACGATATAAGACATAATGTTATGGCACCTATGCTTGAAAGATGCAGTTTGTCAAGCTTGTGCCGTACAATGGATATTGTGGCTGCGGAGGATGAATTTTTAGAGCAGTACACAAGGGGCATTCTTGATAAATATGTAAAAGACACAGACGGCAGTAAACGTATTGCAGTCCGTGATTTTAATAAATTACCATTAGGAATAAAAAGACGGCTTTTAAAGGCGATAATTGATGATACAGCTCAAAATCAGCTTTGCCTTGTGCATATAGATGATATAATAGGTATGGCAGAAAAAAATTATGGTGGTAAACAAATTTGCCTACCGGGTGGTATTGCTGTAAGAATGGAAAAAGGAGAAATAATAATATGAACAGTAATTATTTGGAAAAGGTTCTTTTTACGGAGGAACAAATACAAAAACGTGTTACAGAACTTGCAGAGGAAATTGATAACACATATAACGGGTCTCCTATATTTCTTGTGTGCATTTTAAAGGGAAGCACGCCTTTTACTGTAGATTTGATGAAAAAACTAAAATCAGATGTTTATCTTGACTTTATGGCGGCATCAAGCTATGGGTCGGGAACAACTTCTATGGGACAGCTTACTATGACAAAGGACCTTACGGTGGATATTATCGGAAAGGACGTTATTATTGTAGAGGATATTATTGATTCCGGCTTTACACTTTCCAAAATTAAGGAAATGCTTCAAGGCAGAGGGGCAAACAGTGTTCGTATAGCTACACTTTTAAGCAAGCCTTCAAGACGTGTAGTTGATGTTCCGGTAGATTTTTTGGGTTTTGAAATTCCTGACGAATTTGTTGTTGGCTATGGGCTTGACTATGCGGAGAAGTACAGAAATCTTCCTTTTGTAGGAGTTCTTGCAAGACACGTTTATGAAAAATAATTTTTTAAAATACATATTTTGTGTTAATAATATAATACAGTCAGAGGTGATGTAATGAAAAAATATATGAAGAACTTTGGATTTTATATCCTTTTGTTTGCAATTATAATGGTGATTTTTACAATGTACACATCTTTGCCTACGGAAGATGTTAAAACATATAATGATTTATATGCGGAAATCGTTGCAGGTAATGTAAAAAGTCTTACTATTGTAGAGCAAAATGCAACGGCAATACTTCAGAATGAAACAAGTATGGAAGTAACCATACCGCCTGTTGAC
>JAZSKK010000055.1:0-1551 GCA_045534795.1 Clostridia bacterium
GGCAACTGCCGAGGAAATAGCAGATACCGCAAAAAAATATATATCCAGAGTGTATTCTGAAAAAGACATAAATAAGGCCGTAGAATATGCAAAATCTTTATATGATGACAACAGTATAATATGTATATGCGGCTCACTTTACCTGCTTGGTGACGTCAACATTTAAACAGAAAGGATTTTTAAAATGAATTTTAAAAAATTTCTACCGCAATTTATTACTGCGGGTCTTTCACTTGTAATGGTTATATGCACAATTATATCAACCAATATTTCCGTAAGCTCGTTTCCATTCAAATTATTTGAAAAGCTGGGAATTTACTACGGAGATACAGGTTATGGGCTAATGGATAACAGTATTTCCTTTAACGGAACACACGAGACTTTTGTTTCATTACTCAAAAAAACATCGGTAAACGGAACAATACATCATTTAATTCCTTTTGTTATATTATCTGCTTTGTTAATTACTGCATTGGTAATTATTTCAAAGTCAGCATCTAAATCAAATTACAAATGGACTGTTTATTTATGTTCTGCTCTGTTGCCTGTAGTATTTTGTGATTTTACTAACCTTGCATTCTTTAAAACCCTATATGCAAACCCCCTTATACTTATTCTTCTTCTGCTGATTTGCGGAATACTGCTTAATATGTATAACAAAAATTCCGCAGGCATTACAGGAATAATCTCAGTAAGCGTTGTTGCAATTATATACAGTCTTTTGGGCATAGTACAAGCTATAACCGCAATTATTTTAGGGATTATAATCGCAGGCTTGTTCAGAATTTCCAAAAACAAGTTATCAAAAATACTTTCTATAATTTTAGGATTTGTTGTAATTATCCAAAGCCTTGTATTTGTATTTAGCTACAAAGCCTTTGATTACAAGCAAAATCTATACAATTCCGTATTCTTCGGAATATGTAAGTATGACAGCGTAACCGAAATTGGTCTTGATGAAAAGCTTGATGACTTTAAAGAAGTATATTACGGTATGATGGAAAACGAAGATGATTATGACCTTGAAAATACATTTTACAGTAAAATATCTTACAAGGATGTAATCAGATACTATATTTCACATCCATCAAATGCAATAAAGATAATAAATAATCAGGCAAAATCAGCATTTTATAACGACTACAAATTTGGTTTTACACCATACAGTTCTTTAAAAAAGCTGTATATTCCCCTGAACTTTATAATTGTTATGGCAATTACTGCAATATATATAGTTGTTGCAACCATAGTAGGCAAAAAATACATCAGCATAAAACCCGTTACGGAATTTATGTCAGGTATTGCAATTATGTGGTTTGTATCCCTTGTTGCTACATCAATATACTGCGGAAATTGCGATATAACGCAAAATATGTACACATTTAACATACTTTTTGATATTATGCTTGTGTCAGCTTTAATAGGCGGTATAAGGGTGATACTTCACAGACAAGACGAAAAGAAAGAGGAATCCGGAATTACTCACGAATAAAGGATTGTAAAATGAGATATTTAATTATAGGCGATATTGTAGGTAACAACGGTGTTGAA
>JAZSKK010000031.1:0-6004 GCA_045534795.1 Clostridia bacterium
GAACCAAGGCTGTTAAGAAGGCTAAGCTTCAAAACCTATTTAGCAAACCAATATCCCAAATGCATAGCTACGATTGTCATAAATACTCCATATACAAAGTACATAGGGTCAAAGTTAGCAACAAAGTCTGCTCCGCCAGGAATACCTGCACCTACAAGGAACAACACAAGACCAAGCTCACGAAATAGCTTTAGCGCATGTCCGTCAGGCATAATATTAAGCTTGCCTATTCTGCCAAAATGTCCCATTACAAGAGCAACAAGCAAACATCCACCTGTTGTTGTAAGTGAAAAACATGTGCCTGAAAGGCCTTCGGCTGAAAGAGGTATTTTAATTGCACCAACAATCATTCCTAAAATAGCTGCAAGTGAAAATACAGCAAAACCGTGGTCATCAAGATTTAAAAGCTTACCTGTATATTTTTTAACTTCAACATTGTCCTCTTTGATAGCAATTTTTGCTATTTCCTCTGCCATATCAGCCTTTGTAAGCTTTGGAATAATCTGAACAAACAAAACAACACCGATAACACCGAATATGTAAGCAATACCATGTCCTACTGAAACAAGGCTTGTGTACTGTTCTGCAACAGTTGCTTTAGCAGCTGAAAAAGCAGGAGTTGATGTAAGTGAACCTGATAACAAGCCTACTATCATAGCTACAAATCCATCCTGTTCCTGGATAGTAGAGCCATAACCTATTACCTCACCCATCATAATACAAGCTACAGCAGATAAACCACCTGCAATTATAATTATCAAACCAAGTAATACATAAGACTTAAAATTCTTCTTCATATTACCAAAAAACTTAGGACCTGCAATAAAGCCTACTGATGTTACGAACAGAATAAGTCCTATTCTTTCGATAATTTCCAAAGATTTATCTACAAAGTGAACTGCTCCTGCTTCGCCATTTATAACCAACTGACTTTCCAATGGTGCAAAGAATAAAGCACCAAACAAAAGTGCAATAACAAAAACCCCTGCATCACCAAGACAAACGCCCTTAATTGTAATACGTCCAAGAGCATAACCTACAAAAAGTACCGCAAAAATGCAGAACATTAAAAAAGTAATACCTGTAACCGGAACAACTCCGCCAAATAGTGTCATAACAAAAAATTCCTTTCCATTTTAAAAATTAATATTCCTCAGGGCGGATTATATCCGCCTCTGAAAATTATTTTCTACGTGTATAATCAGGCAACAGCTTTGGTGATACAACACCTGTATCAATACCTGCGGCTTTTCTTTCCGCATCAAACTTGTTGATATGTTCCAAAGTCAACTTACCAACCTTAACATCCTTTGACTTTGCAGAAGCATTTTTACCAGCATTTCTGCCAAACACAATAATATCAAGCAGGGAGTTACCCATAAGTCTGTTTCTGCCGTGGATTCCACCAACAGCCTCACCTGCAACATACAGATTATCAATGTTTGTCAGCCCTTCAGCATTAATCTTAAGACCGCCATTTTGATAATGAAGTGTTGGATAAACAAGAATAGGCTCCTTACGAATATCAATACCATACTTAGCAAACATTCTCCACATAGCGGGGATTCTCTTAATAATAGTACCTTCGCCGTGGATTTTTTCAATCATTGGTGTATCCAACCATACAGCCTTGCCGTTAGGAGTTTCAACGCCGTTATTTCTTTCACTGCATTCACGGATAATAGATGCAGCAGAAACGTCACGTGTTTCCAACGGATGCATAAACACTTCACCGTTTACGTTAATTAGTTTAGCACCTAAAGAACGTACCTTTTCAGTAACCAAAGCACCGAAAATCTGGTCAGGGAATGCTGCACCTGTTGGATGATACTGTAATGTATCAGCATACAAAAGTTCAGCACCTGCACGATAACCAAGCACCAATCCGTCAGCGGTTGCACCATAGTGGTTTGATGTAGGAAAGCCCTGATAGTGAAGTCTGCCTGCACCACCTGTTGCAATAATAACTGTTTTAGCCTTTGCAACAAGGATTTCCTTTGTTTCCATATTCATAAGAACTGCACCTGCAGCCTTGCCCTCATCATCAAGTATAAGCTCAATAGCAGATGTAAAGTCAACAACAGGAATCCCTCTGTTTAAAACCTCATCACGTAATGTACGCATAATTTCCGCACCTGAATAGTCCTTTGCAGCATGCATTCTCTTTCTTGAAGTACCGCCGCCATGTGTAGTAACCATTCTGCCTGTTTCGTCCTTATCAAATTCTACCCCCAGGTCATTAAGCCACTTAATGGCATCAGGAGCTTCATTAACAAGCTTATACAAAAGTTCAGGTACAGCCGCAAAATGTCCTCCTCCAAACGCGTCTATATAATGAATGGCAGGTGAATCATTTTCCTTATCAGCAGCCTGAATACCGCCTTCCGCCATCATTGTATTAGCATCACCGATACGAAGCTTTGTAACAATCATAGTTTTAGCACCGTTGTTATCAGCCTCAATAGCCGCAGATGAGCCTGCACCGCCACCGCCGATAATAAGTACATCTACGTCGTAATCAGGGTTTGATAAATCAATATCACCCGGTTTAATTCTGCTTTCACCCTCAAGCAAAGCCGCAAGCTCTGTAGGTACCTTACCACCCTTATTAGGACCTATTGTCAATGTTCTGAATTCATCCTGCTTATAATCAGGATGAAAGGTTGCAAGCAAATTTTCTTTTTCTTCAGCAGTCATTCTGCGTGGTTCATAGGCCGTGTTATTATCTCTGGCAGCTTCAACCTTTGCAATTGATTCTTGAAATTCTTTACTGTACATACCTGCTCGCCTCCTTATTTCTCAATTTCTCTGTTATTGTAAAGTTCCTTCATTTCCTCCACAGGCTTCTGCATTAATTCCTCAAGAAGCTTTACAAAATCACCATTTTCAATTTCCTTAACTCTGTTTTCAAGATGTTCTGTCTTAGGAGCAAGGTATTTGCCTGTGATACGTCTTGCAAGCATAGCAACCTGTGGATGAGAAATACCTGCAGGACAACGTGATGAACATACACCACACATTACACAGTCAAATGATTCTTCAGCACATTTTTCAAATTCACCACGCTGAGCATAAGCAATATACTGCATAACATTAAGCTCCTGAGTACAGCTTTTTGTACAAGCATTACAGCCGATACAAGCATATATTTCAGGATAAAGCTGCATCATAACAGCCTCTGTTACAGGAACATTTTCAATATCATAAACCTGCTTAACAAGTGGGAAGAACGGTAATGTAGCAATATACATACCTTCCTCAACCTTTGTCTGACAAGCAAGACAAACCTTAAGTTCCTTATCTCCATGGATTCTGTAAATAGTTGCACAGGCACCGCAAAAACCGTTACGACATCCACAACCGCGTACAAGCTGGTAGCCGGCATATTCCATAGCACCCATAATTGTAAGTTCGGATGGTACAGAATATTTTTTGCCATATAAATAAATGTTAACAAATTTTTCCATCATATTTGTCCTTTCTATATATTAATATTCATCTGGCAAGGCATCAAGCTGGTCAAAACGGAAAACCGGACCATCCTTGCATACATACTTAGAGCCTATATTACATCTGCCGCATTTACCCACCGCACATTTCATTTTAAGCTCCATTGTTGTATAAACCTGTGTTTCCTTAAAGCCAAGCTCTTTAAGTGCAGCCAAAGTAAACTTAATCATTATTGGAGGACCGCACATTAAAACTGTCTTACTAAGGTCAGGATTAACTTCTTTAACATAGTTAGGAACAAATCCAACGTGACCGTCCCAACCTTCCTGTTCACGGTCGATTGTAAGATGTACATTTATGCCATCTTCATTCATCCATTCATTAATAATTTCCTCATAATCAACCAAATCTTCCTTAGAACGTGAACCATATATTATATCTATTGTACCATAATTTTCACGGTATGCTCTGCAATAGTTAATTATAGAATGCAAAGGTGCAAGACCTATACCACCTGCTATAAACAGCATATCCTTACCATTAAGTTCGGTATCAACAGGGAACCCGTTACCATAAGGTCCGCGTACAGTAACCTGCTGACCGGGCTCCATAGCGTGCAACCATTCTGTTACACATCCGCATTTTTTGATACTGAATTCCATATACTCTGTTGTTGTAGGTGATGATGTTATTGAAAACAACGCTTCACCAACGCCAGGAATTGAAAGCATAGCACACTGACCTGGCATATGCTTAAACATTACACCACCATCTAAAGCCTCTACTCTGAAGGTTTTAACATCAGGAGTATCTGTTCTGATATTTGTACAAATACCAACCTTTGGAATCAAAACGTCTTCTCTCATTATTTTTCCACCCCCAAAGCCTTAATTACCTTAACTATATTCATTGAAACAGGGCACTTCTGCAGACATCTGCCACATCCTACACATCCATACTCACCATCATTGTTTGCAGGAAAATATACAAGCTTGTGCATAAATCTCTGTCTGAAGCGTTCTACCTGACTGTTTCTGTTATTACCATGTGCCATCTTTGTAAAATCGGAATACATACATGAATCCCAGCACCTGAATCGCTGTATTCCATGGCCTGTATCATAATCACGTATATCATAGCACTGACATGTAGGGCACACAAATGTACACGTGCCACATCCTAAACATGATGATGAAAGTTCCTTCCATAGTGGTGATTCAAACTTTTCCATCATATGCTCTTCATCAAAACCATCAAGGCAAATATCCTTTAATGGAAGCTTGTCTAAAATCTTCCTGATATTTTCCTGCTGTGCAATAACCTTTGAATCATCAGCATCAGCAAGAACATCCTTGGCAAGTTCCAATGCCTTTTCACCTTTTTCGGTAGTAGCTTTGATGTATAGCTCTCCATCAACTAACCATGCAGTAGCGTCTGCAACAGGATTTGCGGGGTCTATACCAAATGTAGTACAGAAGCATGTTTCTTCCGGCTCACCACAAGCCAAAGCTACGATAGTAACCTTACTTCTTCTTTCAGCATAAAAGGTATCAACAGGCTCTGCCAAAAATACTTTATCAAGAATTTCAAATCCCTTAAGGTCACAACCACGTACACCAAATACTATTGTAGGCTCGCTTGGGTCACGGTTTTCAATAACCTCAATGGTTTTATCCTTATTTTTAAACGCAACAAGGTTTTCGCTTTGAGGGAAGAAAATGTCTTTTGGAGATTTTACTGTGTTAAGGTCTGTAAGACAAACCTCCTTACCCTCACTCCAAATTTTATAATTGGACTGCTCACCATCTTTTACAGGTGCATACACAGCATTTTCCTTTGAAAAAGCTGCAAACAATTTGTCTATATCATTAAGTGAAATCTTAAACATTATTTATCTGCACCTCTTTCCTTAACTATGCTGGGTTCAACATCATCCTTAGTAAAGCTTGTAAGAGGCGGTACTGTTTCAAGGTCTGCCCCCGCCTGATAATCTCCGTAAAACTCATTGATATCCTTAATAAATTTACGGTTAAGCAGATGAAGGGGTATGTTCTGTGGACATACTCTTGAACATTCACCACAATCAGTACAACGTCCGCAAACGTGGAAAGCTCTTATAATATGGAACATATTTTCTTCAAAGCTATCTGTATTAGCCTTACTTGCCACACCTGAATTTGCATTGTCAAACACACAGGTTGTGCAAGTACAAGCAGGGCAGGCATTTCTGCAGGCATTACATCTTATACATTTTGAAAGCTCATTTCTCCAAAATTCAAATCTTTCATCAGGAGTCATAGCCTCCAGCTTTTCAACCATTTCAAAACGGTTAATTTCAGGGGTTTCAAATTCCTCTCCGATTACCTCATCGGCAGCAACGTGCTTTTTACCTTTACAGCACAAGCATTTATCAAGTAAAACCTCGTTACGGTCAACTGTCTTTTCACCGTATAGAGTAGAAATCTTAAGTGTTTTACCATCATCCTCAATCTTTTGGATACCCTTAATGCCTTTAGCCTTGATTTTTTCAATATCAAGCTTACCCTGACAGGGG